>NZ_CAMHRZ010000030.1 GCF_946187255.1 uncultured Ruminococcus sp. | reverse complement strand
ATAACAGGAGGAAAAATAAATGAAAAAAGTATTGAAGATCACAGGAAAAATATTGCTGGGTATACTTATACTGATAGTGCTGATTATTATCATCATGGCGGTGTACAATCAGGTAATGTTCAGAAAGAACAAGAAACTGATCGAAACGCCGCTTGGTCAGCTTGTGGAGGTTGACGGTCACAATATGAGTATATACACCGAAGGTCCGGGCGGTCAAAACAACAGTGGCAGACACACTTTCGTATTTCTTTCGGGCTATGGCACTGCCTCACCGATACTGGATTTCAAGCCGCTTTACCGTTTACTTTCTGATGAACATAAGATAGTCGTTATCGAGAAATTCGGCTACGGTTTCAGCGATGAGATCGACGATGACCGTGATATGGATACGATCCTTCGTCAGGACAGAGAAGCACTGGAAAAGGCAGGAGTTGAAGCGCCTTATGTGCTGTGCCCGCACTCTTTTTCGGGATATGAGGCTACCCTATGGGCACAGAAATACCCCGATGAAGTCGAAGCAATAATCGGGCTGGATATGTGTACGCCGAACTGCAAGGATGAAAGCGAGCTAAGCTCCGGGGATGACGGTGTGAAGACGATATTCAAGCTTTTCCAGCATACCGGTATACTGCGTATATTTGATCCCGATGTGTCGGGTACTCTCTCCGCCGAGGAAAAGCAGATATTCAAGGAGCTGTACTGTAAAAAGAGCCTTAATGATACCGTATTAAGAGAGGGCGACAACGATCTCGAAAGGGCTGCGATCGAAGAGCTCGATTCAAATCCTCTGCCAACTGTACCAATGATACTATATATGTCAGCCGACAATAAAGATGACAAGCTGTGGGAAGGCGGTATGCAGGCAATGGTGGATGCTTCATCTGACGGCAAGCTGATAAAACTGGACTGCGGGCATTATGTGCATGACTTTGAGTATGAGCGAATAAGCAAGGATATGAAGGCGTTCATTGAGAGTCTTGACAAATGACCATAACCCATACCATTCTATACATAAAAAAACGACAGGACAGCCGCTTTGTCCTGTCGGTATATTTTATCATCTGCTCCGCCTGTTAATGCCTTTTTCTTTATAGTAGGCAGTCTTGTCGTCATACATGAATTTGTCTGCCATACGGTAAAGCTCTTCGGGAGTCTTCGCCTTATATTCACTGCGGCAGGCTATGCCAACGGATAGATAGACCTCATTTATCAGCTCGCCCTTGTTGGCAGCAGCAAAAGCCTCCATATCCGCCACCTTTTTCGCTATATCCGATGGACTGCCGTATGTGATGAGCGCAAATTCATCTCCGCCCATCCTGGAGATGATCGTGCTTTCGCCAAAGGCTTTTCTTGCAAATCCGGGTACCGCAGATATCATCTCATCGCCTGCGGCGTGACCCAGAGTGTCATTAGTCTCCTTGAGACCGTTCACATCTATGACGGATATGCACAGGTCATCCTTTAGTATCGCCGCATTGTCTATCATCTCGATAAAGTATTTTCTGTTGTATACCCCCGTCATATCATCGGTATACACCTGCATACGGTTAAGTTTATAATAGTACTCCATACTGAGTGCCAGAAACTGCGCTGTGGCGGAATCAGCGATAAAAAGTACAGGGAAACGCTTCATGAAATTGTCCGTATACAACTCACGGATATGTTCATTCAGAGGCGTATAGAACAGCACGATGACAAGGGTCAGAAAATAAATATTCATTCCCAGACCTATCTTCATTCCGAAAAGGCTAATGCTGAAAAGAGGTATCAGCAGCAGCCATAATACAGCGAAGCCCTCGTTGCCTCCCGATATGGGAAATACTGTAAACACAGCCGTGAGGATGAGCGCCATGACTGCGGAGGATATACGCGCTTTTTTGAACACACCCGCAACTATACCCGTTACCGCAAATCCGCTGACTAATATAACGGAAGTCACTGTCATAGCCACCGAGTGCCTGAGGATGTTCATCACCAGCATTATCCCAGCCGATATACAGACAATAACAGACATGGTGACATTTTTGTTGCACTGTCTTCGGGAGTCCTCAACGACATTCATGGCAAGAACATCTATTACCTTGATCAGTTTTTTCATAGTACTCCTTATTATTTGTTCTTAAAGCAGACCGATATGATACGGTCCGCAACTTGTTATAGTAATTATAACACAAACATGAATATTTTTCAATACTTTCAGACAAATTTCTTTGCTAGTTTAACCTATTTTTTATATATTGTACTGCAAACACGTTCCGGTTTGTGAAAATTCTATAAAATTATAGTAAACGGCAAAATATTAATTGCATTCAGCGCTCACAGGCGAAAAAGTGCCGAATGCAATTATAAATATGTCCTTTAATATAGTTATGCCCCCAAGCATTTGCAGAACGCTCGGGGGCATTGTGCTTATTATAATGAAAGGTTACTTCGGTGTATGATCATTGAGGGCGTAAGCATAATAGGCATCGTCATAATCACCGGCACTTATGACCTCATAGCCTGCCATAAGCACACCCGCACCGTGTTCCTGTTCCCAAGTGCAGTCAAAGAACAATCCAATGGCGTGATGACCGCTTCTTTTATGCTTGTGGATCATCATGCCTGTGAACGTGATAGTTTCAAGCAGCTGTGCGGTAGTCGTGATGCAGGGATAACCGTCCTTTTCCTCTTCGCCCGTATATCCGAGATTGATCCTGCGTCGCTCATAGTATTTAAGCAGTGCATCAAGATAGATCTCTCTGTATTTATTATAGTTATCCGCAAAGAATTGCAGTTCTTCTTTGGATGAATCCGAGATCTTCTCGTTGTCATCGGGGCAGATCTCCACATTGATCTCCCTTTGTATGCCGCCGTCATCGACTGTAATAGTTCCGAAGATGCTGAAATCATATTCGTATTCGCTTGAATGAAATGTGCTGAGATCGATCATAATAATACGCCTCCGAAAGATATTTTAGTTTGTAACGATTATAGCACAACATTTTCGGACTGTCAACATCAGGAGTAACAATGATCTTTCTGCCGCAGAGACATCATGACCGATAAGTTCGTACATAATCGACAAAAGTAAAAGATGATATTTGTTAATATTTACCCCATAAAAAAGCTCTTCCTGAAACGTATATATTCTGAAAGCGACAGAGAGTCGCCAATAACAAAAAACAACGGAGGGAACAACTATGAAAAAGATCGATATCAGAAAAATGACAGCAATGGCAGCAGCTTTGGTAATGTGCATCTCAATGAGCGCCTGCGGACAGACAGAGGAAAGCGCTGCAACTAACGGCGATACCGCAAAGGGCACAGCGGTAAAAAAGGAAATGAGAGAAAAAGCCCCTGACGCAGAGGAGACAGCAGACGATTATGATGCCGAGACAACAAGAGCAGATGACCGCAAATCAGCAATGGCAGCTGAGGAAGCTACGGAAGCTGCGGCAGATACCGATGCGGCTCTGGAGTTCGCTGAAAAAAGTGACGGCGCTGCATTAGCAGATATTGCAGGAATCGAGAGCATCGATGCAGCCACCGCTGCTGATGGCGGCGAAGAGATGAAAGACGCGGGCGAGGTCGAGATAGACGACAGCAAGACTTTCGTACTGACAGCGGGCGAATGGAACGATAACGACAACTGGGGCTTCTTTACAAATCTCGTTAAGAACGGTACAATAAACTTCCCTGTTTTCGGCATAGACCCCACCCACAGGATCGCTGTAACTCTTACAAAGGACGGCGAACCCGCACGCGATCAGCCTGTTGAACTGCTGGATGGCGAGGGCAATGTGATCTGGACTGCAAGGAGCAACAAGAACGGCGTAGCTTATGTGTTCTACAAGGCAGATCAGCAGCCCGCACAGGTAAGGAGCGGAGATGCCACAGCTGAGGTAACGGGCGACAGCGCCGATGAACAGGGCAAGGCAGGCACTTCCGAAGCTGCACTTGAAGTAAAGGACAGCAAGGTATGCGAGGAGACTCAGGTAATGTTCATACTGGATACCACAGGTTCGATGTATGATGAGATCGCTTATCTCCAGATGGATTTCTCGTCTATCGCAAAGGAAGTCGATGACGGACACACCACCTTCTCTGCAAACTTCTACCGTGACGAAGGCGATGAGTATGTCACCAAGTGCAATCCTTTCTCCAACGATGTCAAGTCTGTACAGTCTGCGATAAACCGTGAGAGCGCTGACGGCGGCGGAGATTTCCCCGAGGCTATAGCTGAGGTGCTGGAAGAGACCATCACCAACAACGACGAATGGAGCGAGAGCGCTAACAAGATCGCGTTCCTGATATTTGACGCACCTCCTCACGACAACAAGGCTGAAAAGCTGGAAGCTGCGATAAAGACTGCTTCCGCAAAGGGCATACACCTGGTACCCGTTGTATCTTCGGGCGCTGACCGCCAGACCGAACTTTTCGGCAGAGCGATGGCAGCACAGACAGGCAGCAGCTATGTATTCCTGACCGATGATTCGGGCGTGGGCGGTTCCCACATTGAGCCTATAATCGGTGATTATGATGTTGAACTGGATTATGACGGTAAGGATGAAGTCGGCATACTTATCGTAAGGAACATCACTGAGCTGAGAAGCTGATCATAATACTTACTACCGACCTTCCGCAGTACAATTTCTACTGCGGGAGGTCTTTATTTGTTATGTATAAGATGAGCAGATACAAAATTTATATGGTATATTGCACAGTTTTCTTCTTGTAATATAAATTTCTTTTTGTGGATATGATATCATTCGGAAAACATCAACCTGATTTTATACCCTGAGCATTATTACAGAAAAGTGAATTTGTCCCTAACAGCAGCATCCATACGCTTTAAAGCAATATCAGAAATTCCCGATAAAGCTATGTTTTTCGCACATCTGAGGGTCATTGTACAAGCAAAAAAAATATAACGCTTCATGTGAAAAAATTTGTTGATTTATGTCAAATCACCCAATTTTGTCCACTTGAAAACGATTTTATGGGTTTTCAATTCGGTAAATGTATGTTATAATACACACAAATAGTTAGATATGTAAACAATAATTGTAGAAGGAATCAGATGCATATATGTAAAGGAGGAGTTTATTTTATGCAATTGATGGAAAAAATGAAAAAGGTGTGTGCGGGCGCACTCAGCGGTGCAATGGTATTTTCTATGATGCCGCCCATGACTGCAAGTGCTGCTAGTGTCTGCAACATCAACACCAACAAGACGTATCAGTACATCCGAGGATTCGGCGGTATCGATATGCAGGAGTGGCAGGGCTACGCACTGTCGGATAACGAGATGAAGACTGTTTTCGGAAACGGCGACAATCAGCTGGGACTTACAGTACTTCGTGTATTCGTTAACCCCGACAAGAACCAGTGGAACAAAGCTGTAAAGGTCGCTAAGTACGCTTCCGAGCACGGCGCTACGGTATTCGCAACACCCTGGGAGCCGCCCTCTAATCTTGCTGAATCGGGCGGAAATAACGGTAAGCTGCACCTTCCTTCAAGGAATTACGCTGCTTATGCTCAGCACCTGAACGATTTCGGTACTTACATGAAGAACAGCGGTGTTGATCTTTACTCCATCTCTGTTCAGAACGAGCCCGACTACGCTAAGGAGTGGACATACTGGTCTGCTACCGAGACGACTAACTTCCTTGCTAACTACGGTGATAAGATCACAAGTACAAGGGTAATGTCGCCCGAGACTTTCCAGTACGGCGCATGGAACAACAGCAGAGACTACTACAACAACATCCTGAATAATCAGAGGGCTTTTGCAAACACCGATGTATTTGCAACACACTTCTACGGTACTCCCAGAAACAAGATGGACTTCCCCGCACTGGAAAGCTGCGGCAAGGAGATCTGGATGACTGAGGTATATGTACCCAACTCCAACGCAAACTCCGCTAACAACTGGCCCGAAGCTCTGGAAGTTGCAGAGAATATCCACAACGGTCTGGTAGTAGGCAACATGAGCGTTTACACCTGGTGGTACATCAAGAGAAGCTACAGCCTTATCGAGCAGAACGGCTCCAACGGCGGTATCACCAAGCGCGGTTCCATGATGGGTCAGTATTCCAAGTACGTTCGTCCCGGCGATTTCCGTATCGACTGTACCGAATCTCCCAGCAGCGACCTGCTGATCTCAGCTTACAAGCACAGCGATACCCAGATAGAAATAGTTGCTATCAACAAGGCTAAAAGCTCTATCACTCAGGAATTCAACGTAAACAACAGAGAAATAACCAATGTTGACAGATATCGTTCTTCCGGCAGTGAGATGTTCGCAAAGACAGGTAATATAGATCACAAGACTTCTTCCTTCTTTGCAAGCCTCCCCGCACAGAGCGTTTCGACATTCGTTATCACTCTGAAGAGCGATGGCATCAATGTTCCCGATAATCCCAATCCCGGCAATAACAACGATCCTATCACTCCCGATGCGAATGGTTATTACTACCACGATACTTTCGAGAACGGAAGTGATAACTGGGAGGCAAGAGGTCCCGTAGAGCCCACTCTCAGCGGCAGACATCCTTATGCAGGCACAAACGCACTGCTGGCTCAGAAGCGTGAAAGCGCATGGAACGGACTGCAGAAGACTCTTGATACAAATACCTTCAAGGCAGGACAGAGCTACAGCTTCAGCGTATGCGTAGACTACGAGGACGGCAACGATACCGAAGACTTCTTGCTCTCTATGCAGTATGTTGATTCCTCCGGTACAACAAAGTACGCTCACCTGGCTGAGGGCACTACTACCGCCGGAAAGTATATCCAGCTCGCAAATCCCAGCTTCAAGATCCCCGATGACGCAAGCTCTCCCATACTCTACGTTGAGACTGCAAGCGGCTCAAGCAATTTCTACATCGACGAAGCAATAGTTGCCAAGGATGGCACAAAGATCGACGGTCCCGGCATTCCCGTTATTGAGACCTATACAGCACCTACAGTTTCCTATACTCCCGCAGACAACGCTGTAAACCTTTCATGGACAGCAGTTGACGGCGCTCAGAGCTACGGTGTATGTGTATACAGCAACGGCAGCTGGACAACTAAGACAGAAACTCAGAATACTTCTTACGTTCTGAATAATCTTACCGCAGGTACCGAGTACAAGGTAGCTATCGATACCAAGATCAACGGCAGCTGGAAGAAAGACTATTCCAAGGCTATAACCGTTAAGCCCAACGCAAATAATAATAACAACAATTCCAATCTGTATCCTACAGTACAGACACAGGTCAAGGATCACAAGATAGGCTTCAAGTGGTCCAGCGTACCCGGCGCTGAGAAGTACGGCATTGGCGTATATCAGGCAAACAAGTGGGTCGTTAAGAAGCAGGTGGACGGAAGCGTTACTTCCTGGACATCTCCTCAGGTAGCAAACGGCACCTACAGACTGGTAGTTCTTGCTAAGGTAAACGGCGAATGGGTAAAGGCTGATGTATATAAGCATTCATTCTATGTTACGGTAAGCTGATGTGAAGAGAAGACACCCTCCCGTCTTTAACGGACGGAAGGGTGTTTTCTTATTTTTTGCGGCAAATGATAGAGCCTCATTTGCGGGATAAAAAATATATCAGCGGCTCAGCAGCGCCCTGTACTTCAAGGCGGGCAGACCTGTGATAGCGGCAAACTGCCGCTGGAAATACTTATAGTCAACATAACCGCACTTTTCGGAGATCTCTGCGATATCCATGCGTGTGGTCGCCAGATAATACTTTGCCCTTGTAACTCGAGCCTGTATACAATCCTGATGGAAGGTGACACCGAAGCACTTTTTGTATCGGTCGCGGTAAAGCTCCAGCTGAGCTTCGGGAAGTATCTCACTGTCACGCTCGAATGTGATCTCGGGGGATGCGTATATCTGATTTCTGAATGCGATGAGTTCGCGGAATTTTGGGTGACTGCGGTAGCATTTCAGTCGTTTCAGTTCTGTGCCGATCTGTTTTCTGCACCGTACGAGTATTGCGTCATAGGTCTCAGTGCCGCAGGCGGCAGCGGAACACGCAAAGGTGTCTATATCCGCATAGTCCGTAAAACGCTTTTCACAGAGCATTATGGCTGCGAGCAGGTCGGAAAGCCGCCTTGCGGAAGCATTGCTGCTGACAAAGCACACAAAGGTGTCCTCCGCGATATGTCCTGCCATTACGGACTCACCGCAAAAACGCCGTATGGCACTTGCTGCGGCAAGCATTATCTCTTTTCTTGATGCGTCTTTCAGGTTGAACGGGTGGGTGAACAGGAACAGTCTCATCATGACACAGCACTGCTCGGATTCACCGTTCACTACGCGCACCGTGAAAGCACGACGCAGTCCCTTAGCGTTGTACAGACCTGTCAGCGGGTCGCTGTATTCGGGAATGCTCTGACAGCTGAGAAGATAACGGAAATCGTTTTTAAGGCGCATATACTCCAGCCCGATAGACACCGATTTCACCCAGTAGCGGAATACGTCCTCGTAGCCGCAGGGTCTGTCATACAGCACTGCGATATCACCAAAAAGATTGTTGCCGAAAAAGACAGGCATATAATAGCATACCACTGCTCTGGGGTAACGGTCGAACAGGCATTGAAGATCCATGCGGTCATGTTCAAAAGGCAGATTATCCTGCCAGGGCATAAGACAGCGGCTCTCCATCGTCTTCTCGGATACAGCACCGGAATCATACCAATCAGAATAAAGGCGCAGATACATGGACAGCTTGTCCCTAATTATCCACTGGTACTCCCCTATCAGGTCGATCAGTTCTTTCATGTCGCGGCAGAGGGTCATGCTCTGATCCATTGTGCTGAAAAGATTGAGTTCATAATCGGTTATACGCTGCAAAGCATAGCTCTGTTCCTTACAAAAATAACTGCGATCCAAACTGCAGGGGCAGCTAAGGCCGTATACCATACTCCCCTTCGGCGGGATAAATTCGGGCGCAGGCGCACCGATTATCTTATAATGCAGCTGCTCTGCGGCAGCAGCTCCCAGCGCTTCTCTGCCACGACGCATACAGGTCAGCAGAGGCGAGTAGTAAACACGGTAGGGGGAATACTCACAGGCGATGACAACAGTCTGTTCGGGCACTTTTATACCCGCTTCCGCCAAACGCCTGAGCAGACCGTATGCCATGTGATCGTTGGCACACAGCACCGCTCTAGGCAGGCGGCGTTCTCCGCTGATAAAGCTGTCAGCCAGCGCTTCACCCGAATTTAGCCAGAAATCACCGTATAATATATTATCCTCATCAAAGGGAATGCCGTGCTTTTCAAGGGAACGCCGAAATCCCTGCGCACGCAGATCGGAGACCTTGATATTGCGTTTTCCTGTCAGCATCACTATATCTGTGATCCCGTGATCGTCTATAAGATGATCCGTTAGTTCTTCGCACTCGGTCACCTGATCGGTATCAAAGCACTGCATGGGCAGCCCCGAAAACTCTTTCAGCTCCGTGCCGATCCCCACCAATGGGATATTCAGCTTTTTGAGCATAAGGGCTATGGCACGGCGGACACGTTCCTCCACGAATGATTCACAGAAAAGTATGACACCGCTGACATTCTTTGAATACACCAGCTCATAGATCCGCCTTTCACATTCAAGATACATATTTTTCTGCACTATATTATATACAGCGGAAAAAACAGCTGTGGAATAGCCGTTTTTCACATTTTCGGAAATGATGCCGTGAAGCAGTTCCCTTTCGGTAAAGCCGCTTGCTGTACCCGTTATTACTGCGATAATGGGCTTTCCCATAACTTTTCCCTCCTCCTGATAGTTTTTTTCATATATTATAACATCCCGCAGGGCAGCTGTCAATTCTGCTGCGGGAAATAAGCATACAAAAAGAGTCTCCTTGCGCGGGAGACTCTTTTGAACTTATAAGCTGTCGTTACCGCTTATAATATACGCCTAAGTATACCGCTGACGGGTATCAGATCAAAAACTCTTTATCTTTCCCGTACAGTATTTCATGACTGTGAGCGCGTCGTCTTTGGTAAGACCGTCGCCATTGCCGTAAACATCTGCATTTGCCTTGCCCTGTACAGTAATAAGATTTGCATCGGGTCTTTTTACTGCCTGGAGTATCAGCACTGCGTCTTCAACGGAGATCTTACCGTCGCAGTTCGCATCACCGAGCTTATCAGGTTTAACAGCAGCCGAACCGCCGTCCTTGACGAAAACGGTGTAGTTTACAACATAACCTGTCATACCGTTAGTGCCCAGTACCACCTTTTCGCCTGCGGCAAATCTCTTTTTGTACGCTACAAAATCAACATCATTGCTGGAACGTGCGGTCAGAGAAGTCCTTGTATAGCCCGAAAGCCAAGAAGGTACGAGGTTTGCAGCTTCCTCACGGGTGTCTACCATTACATAAACATCCATATCCTTGCCCGCTGTGAACTCAGCAAGGTCAGAGTCGGTGTTCTTGGAATTGCAGGCTGTCATGATATACTCGCTGTTTTCAAGCTCAGAGGACAGGGATGTGTAGGTGAAATCTCGGTCGCCGTAGATATTGCCGCCTGTCTTATTGGAGTCCATCAGCTTCCATCCGTCGAAATTCGCAGTATCCTTAACGATAAAGTTCTTGATCAGATTGCCGTTTACAGGCTCGGGAGGAGTATTGTTCAGCTTTATGTCGGGTCTGCCGGGAACAGAAGTCTCGCTGCCCAGATAGTAGCTGGTATGAGGGGGCTGATTGTAGGAAGACTGCTCGCAGCCCACCTGCATACGATACTGCATATCGTGCATCAGCGTTGTCATACGGATACTTGTCTCTGTATTTGTGCAGAATACGCGGAGCTTTGAGTTATCCGAAGTACGCAGTACCAGCTCCTCACGCCAGTCGCCGAAGATATCCGCTGTGAGACAGGGTACAGCCTTAGTGCCGTTGTTGGATGCACAGCCATCTGCTGTGAATATGGTCTGATAGGTGTCAATACCCGTCATCTTGGATATGTAAATATTATCCAGCAGCTCACGCTCCAGGTCGCCGTCCCAGTAGATAAGGAAGTTGGTGGAGGGCTGCTTGCTGCCTATCTGCTGACCCTTTGCGTTATATACCGCGCCTGCGGGTCTTGAGCCCCACATTTCAGCGGTGCCGTTGCCTGCCAGAATATTGTCCGAGCAACATCTGCCTGTATCCTTATCGCCGTCATAATGCCATATCGTGTTGCCGTTTCTGCCGTCGATAAGGGATATGCCGTACCTTCCGCCCTCGTGGCAGAGGAACACCTCTATGCCCTCATGAGTGGGATCAAGGTCACCGACGTGCATAGCATCGCCGTGTCCCTTGCCCGTTGACCAAAGCAGTTTTCCGTTATCATCAAAGCAGGATGCACCCATGCAGACTTCCTGCTTGCCGTCGTTATCGAAATCGGCTACCATAACGTTGTGGTTGCCCTGACCGTAAGCGGGATCGGAAGTATTGAAGCCCGTGTCATATACCCAGCGCTTCACCAGCTTGCCTCTGCCGTACACTGCCGACGGATGTACACCGTCGAGATAAGCTATAGCCGCATTGTAACGCTCACAGCGGTTGCCGTAGTTATCGCCCCATGTGCTCTTTGCGGTATTTCCCGTTGCGGTACCTCTGGGTACGGGGAAATCAATGGTATCCAGCGCTTTACCTGTGGCACCCTCAAAAAGTGTCAGGTACTCGGGTCCCGTCAGTACAGTTCCCGCGCTGTCAACATAATTGGCGCTGGCGTTGCCGATAACCTTACCTGTGCCGTCTACCGTGCCGTCGCAGGTCTTGGTTATAAGCTCAGCCTTGCCGTCGCAGTCGAAATCCGCAACGCACATCTGTGTGTAATGCTGTCCCGCACGGATATTCCTGCCCATATCGATACGCCACAGCTGCTTGCCTGTAAGGGTATAGCAGTCGATATAGACCTTGCTGGTATAGCCTGTCTTTGAGTTATCCTGCGAGTCGTTGGGATCCCATTTAACGATGATCTCATACTGACCGTCGCCGTCAACGTCGCCCACACAGCAGTCGTTGGGGGAATATTTGCTTGAATCGGGATTATTCAGCTTAATGTCGAAATAATTCGAGCCCGATGTGAATTTGCAGTTATCGGAGGACTTTACCGTACCGTTTACAATGGTATCCACACGGTACACCGAGTTATCGGAGCCGTTAGGATCCCAGTAATTGGTAGCCTGTCCTGCCTTGCTGGTATATATAAGTGATCCGTCACGGTAAAGGCGGAACTCGGTATCATCTGTGTCATTGGCATTGTAACGCCAGCTGATGAACATACCGTTACCCGACCTGATAGCGTAAATACCGCGATCAAGGTACTCCATTATAGCCTGTCCGTTTCCTCCCTGACCGTAAGCTGCGCTGGCTGTAAGCTGTACAGCGCCTGCAAAACTGCTCGCCGCCAGAGTGAGCGATGCCGCCACCGCAGCGAGTTTTTTTATGACTTTATTCATTATAGACCTCCTATACGGATTGTTTCAGATTTTCTCTATTGCTAATTATAATAACATATTTTTACACATAATCACATCACATTTTGTATTATTTTTGTTGCATTTTTGTGTATTTATTAAGGTACTGTAAAAACGCGCCTGCGAAGTCACATTTGGCGCGAATATATTTATATCATATCAAAAAATCATAGTTATTTTCACCTATTCAGTTATCCTAAATTTGAAAAAGCTGTTCCCGAATATCAGGGGACAGCCTTTTCATCAATATGCCGCACAGGATCTCCTGCTTCATGTAACAGTGGTCATCTGACATCTCGGCCTGCTTTTCTTTCGCGCTTGTTATCGTACATCTTTTCATCCGCACGATTGGCTGTGTCCTCAACGGAACTGTCGATATCGGGGTCGTACTCCGCCATGCCGAGAGATACACTGACGTGTTCCCATTCATTCCGTACCGATGAATTTATGCTCTTGCATTCCTCTCCGAACATCCTTACAAGTTCCTCACGGTTCATGTAATCCTCGTTTTGCAGCACAACGGTGAACTCATCGCCGCCTATCCTGAACACGGGGCTGTGACGGAAAATACTGCATATCAAATGGGTGGCTGATTTAAGGTATTCATCACCCTTTTCGTGACCGTAGGTATCGTTGATGTATTTCAGGTCGTCGCAGTCGAACATACACACCGCAAACTCCGTTATGACACCACTTTCCACACTCTCCTGAAGCATACCCATATAGTCGGTATACCCGCCCTTGTTCCGTACAGAAGTAAGCGCATCAACATATACCCTTCGGCTGAGATCATCCGCTATACGCCTGTGTTCCTTAGCTTTCTTCTGTGCGTTGATATCGGCTCTTATGTTCCGAAGGATAAGTATAACTATGACCAGTGTCACCGAAAGTATCACCGTGAGTACAACGAACAGGTTTTCCCTTATGATATCGACGATACTTGTCTTAACACTTTCAGTTGAATAATATGTCAATGCTGTATGCACCGCAGAATCGGGTACTTCTCCCGTTACCTTCGCCAGTATGGAATAAAGCTGTATATCCCCTTCCCGCACCGCAAAACAGTAATCAATGTTCTTGCCTGTATCAACGGTGGATAGATGCAGCTTGTCACACTGCTTTGAGATATTGCTGTAACGGTAACTGCTTATCAGTACACAGTCGGCTTCCCTGTTTGCCACCGCTTTCAGCACCGATGATGTATCACTGTAGTATTTCCTGTCCCATTCCGGAAAATCAGTGCTGAGAAAGAAATCATAATTTATGTTGCCCTCATTCACAGCAGCGCATACCTTATCCTTTTGCAGGAACTCATCCTTACCCGCAGTGCGGACGACTGCCAGCAGTTCAGTGGACATAACCGGCTGTGACATGACCAGCCCCATTTTCTCCGCGTCGCAAGCCGTCAGTTCTGCCGGGAACATACAGTCTATCTCACCGTTTTTCAGCGCATCTATGGCTTCTGCCACAGTATCGTATGCCACAGCTTCAAATTGGGGATCGGCATTTTCAATAGCCGATGAAGCATAGGAAAGGTAATCTTTCAGCGCACCCGTCAGCTTGCCGCTGTCGGGATCCTTGCCGCAGAATGCCAGATAATTGTCCTGATATCCTACCCTTATCTTACCGTGTCCCTTCAGCCATTCCTTTTCCGTTATGTTAAGGAATCTGTTGGTCTCGGAGATCTTAAGATACTCATCATGCAGCTGCTGATCGTAATACTTGTTTTCATCCTGTATGCTGTTGAGTGCGAAGTTTAATTCTTCCAGAAGATCGGGACGATCCTTGTTCACCGCAAAATAAAAATCGGACGAACCTATCTTCCACAAGGGAACAGCGGTATCGGGAGTACCGTATACCTCGATGGTCACAAACGCATCGAACTCCTTGCCGAGAAGCTGCATAGTCTCCTCATCGGTGCCGTTCTTTTCTATAATATCGACCTTTATGCCGTTTCTTTCAGCCCACTCGATGAAGTACTCTTTCTGGATACTTCCCTCTGTAACACCCACACGCTTTCCGTTGAGGGAGGATATGCTGTCGGGAGTGATCTCTGTGTTGTCGGGAGAAACAAAAACGTAATAGGACTCAGTGCCCATAGGTATGGACGAATACAGCATATACTCCGCACGTTCTTCGGAATACGAAACATTGCTCATCAGGTCTATCTCGCCGTCCTTGAGCTTTTGTAGCAGCTCCGACCAGCTGCCTTCCACATATTCGTACTTCCAGCCAGTATACGCCGCTACCTTCCTCTGGTACTCATACGAATAGCCCGACCTGCTGCCGTTGTTATCCTTTGTAAAATACGGAGGCTCGTGAAAGCCCACGCGCACTGTCTTTCGCACGTCGGCGGCATCCGCGAAAATGCTTATAGGCAAGACTATCGACATGACCAGCAGGCACATGATCACCGCTGTTACCCGCTTGAATGCAGGGTATGTCTTAATATATCGTATGTCGTACATCGTTGTATGATCCTTTCTGTAACACCATGCTTGCTGAACACTTTCTATATAATATTTTATGTAAAAAATTGTATTTTGCAGAGGAATGATGTCGGATCTCATATTAGGCAAACATTTTCAGAGTCGCTGTAAAAACTGCAAAAGTTGCTATGCGGAGGGCTCGTTTGCCGCACGAACAGTCATTTGTTAGATTTTGGTTAATTGCAGGGAATATTCGTGATAATTCTGCGTGAATTATTGACTATTACTCAAATTTGTGTTATGATATTGTATAGTGCGTACAAATCACGCAAAAGAAATAAAAAGCGATCGAAAACGCAGTGACACGATACACCTCACAAAGTTTGACGATCGGCAGAAAAAAGACAAGGAGAAAGACAAATGCTGCAACTGAGAAACATACGAAAAGAGTACATAACGGGAGATCTGAAACAGATCGCCCTCGATGATGTGTCCCTTGACCTGCGCGACAATGAATTTGTCGCGGTGCTCGGTCCGTCGGGTTCGGGCAAGACCACGCTGCTCAATATCATCGGAGGGCTCGACCGCTACGACAGCGGCGATCTGATCATCAACGGCATCTCCACAAAGAAATACAAGGAACGTGACTGGGACAGCTACCGCAACCATACCATAGGCTTTGTGTTCCAGAACTACAACCTGATACCCCATCAGTCGATACTCTCAAATGTGGAGCTTTCACTGACTATCGCAGGCATATCCAAAGCCGAGAGGAAAAAGCGTGCAAAGCAGGCACTTGAAAAGGTGGGGCTGGGGGATCAGTGCCATAAACGCCCCAATCAGCTTTCGGGCGGTCAGATGCAGCGAGTCGCAATCGCAAGAGCGCTGGTCAACGACCCGGATATACTCCTGGCGGACGAACCTACGGGCGCACTGGATACCGACACGGGCTTGCAGGTAATGGATATGCTGGCAGAGGTTGCCAATGACAGGCTGGTAATAATGGTAACTCACAATCCCGAGCTTGCCGAAAAGTATGCCACCAGGATAGTAAGGCTCAAAGACGGACGCATCACCGATGATTCTGCACCCGTTACTGCGGAGACAGCCGACGAGAAAGAGCCCGAGCATAAGAACATGGGCAAGTCGTCCATGTCCGTTGTGACTTCGCTGGGACTCAGCTTCAATAACCTGCGCACCAAAAAAGGCAGGACTCTGCTGACTTCCTTTGCAGGCTCCATTGGTATTATCGGCATAGCAATGATACTTTCAATGTCAAACGGCGTGAAAAAGTACATCGATGATATACAGCGCAGCACAATGTCCGCTCTTCCCATAAGTATAGAAGCTCAGACGGTGGATTATTCGGCGCTGATGGGTGACAGCACTCCGAGCAGACTGCTTGCTTCGGGTGAACCCGAACACGAACTGGACGGCGTTTATGCCGACGGCTCGGATATCGAACAGCAGTCGGAATTTACCATGAGTATAACCGAAAACAACCTCACAGCATTCAAGCAATACCTTGACGACGAAAACAGCGATATACAGAAGCATCTTGGCAGCAACGGCATAGTTTACGGATATGATACCAAATTTTCGGTGTTCACCAAAGATGATGAGGGTACCTTCGTAAACTGCAACGGCAGCACTGTGTCCGATGATCACGTTCCGTCTCTTGCCGAAATCAGCAGTTCACTGCAGCAGACAAACAGCTGGCGGGAGCCCTATTCCTTTGAACAGCTCATCGCAGGAAGGGACGGCTCGCAGATATCCGATGCGATAATGGAGAATTACGAGCTGGTCAGCGGCAGCTATCCCGAAAACTATGACGAACTGGTGCTGGTGCTAAACTCGAACCAAGAAATATCCATAAGAGAACTGTACGAGCTGGGCGTACTTCCCACAGAGGAATACCGCGAGCTAAAGGAAAAAGTCGAGGCGGGCGAAAAGATAACTCTCGGCAAGAGAAAGCTGGAATATACGGATATTATCGGCAAAGAATTCACACTGGTCCCCCGCTGTGATATGTACATTAAGAACGAAAAAGGGCTGTATGAGGACATCAGCGAGGATAATGCCGAACTTGAAAAGCTGGCGGAAAACGGTATCCCGCTGCATATTACAGGCATTATCAAGCCCATCGATGACGACAAGGAGCTGATAAAGCACTCTATCGGCTACACAAAAGCGCTGACAAACTATATCATAGAGCATACAAACAAAAGCGAAGTTGTGCAGGCTCAGGAAGCGAGCCCCAAGATAAGTGTACTGAACGGCATGAATTTCAATGCTGACACAGATGAAAAGAAGATCGCGGATGCAAAAATATTCATCAAAAATCTCAACACCAGCGAAAAAGCCAACCTGTTTACCATAATGACAGGCTACATGAATGCGGATGCATCCTCCGATAAGAAAACGTCTAAGGGAGCGCTGGGCGGTCTGCTGGGAATGATGGGCGGCATGAATGATGAAGAGTCTATGGCACAGGCGGTGGAACTTTTTCTCGGTGACCCCGATGACGAAATGCTGCTTTCCATATATGATATGTACATAACAGCCACCGACTATGATCAGACCCTTTCGGACATGGGTGTAGTGAGCCTGGATGCGCCGACAAAGATAGATATTTACGCCGACACCTTTGAAGCAAAGGATGCCATCGCAGAATGCATAAACGACTACAACAACAGCGCCTCCGACAGCGACCGCATAGTATACACCGACTTCACCGCGATGCTGATGTCGGAAGTGACGACCATGATAAACTCGGTATCCTATGTACTCATCGCATTTGTGGCGATATCACTGGTGGTCTCTTCGATAATGATAGGCATAATCACATATATCTCGGTGCTTGAACGCACTAAGGAGATAGGCATACTCCGCGCACTGGGAGCATCCAAGAAGAACATATCTCAGGTATTCAACGCCGAGACATTCATCATCGGGCTCGGTTCGGGTATGATCGGCATAGCAGCCACGCTGATACTGCTGATACCTGCAAACATCGTGATACACGCAATGGCTGAGACCGACAAGGTCAATGCATCACTGCCTGTACTGAGCGCCTTTGTGCTGATCGCGCTAAGCATAGTGCTTACGCTTATAGGCGGATTTATCCCTTCCAAAAAAGCAGCACTGAAAGACCCCGTCACTGCACTGCGTACAGAGTGATACGTTTATCACGGACGAACGGCTTTATATTTCAAGAGGATCCTGCACACTGGCTGCAGGATCTTTTTTGTGCATAATCACATAGTTTTCAACATCATGTATGCTTTTATATCTTATATATGCATCTCGATATATAATATTTTATATATAGCATATTATATGATACATATATGTTATTCGGCAAGATGTATTTTTCTCAGCAAACAGAGCTATCGCTGCGTCAGTTCATATCTTTTCATGTTATTCATATTTTATAGTGTGAATTTGCACAATATATTTTCAAAACAATCAAAAATTTTATATTGAATACAATAATTAAATATGTTATTATATTCCCGCAAGGTAAAAAGTAAACGTTTACTATTCCCATTATAAATACAATGCCGCCAGATTATACGCAAATGACGGCACTGTCCACATTTACCCTGTGTGAACAATTAATTCGGTCAAACAATTATCAAGGAGAAGAACAATTATGTCAAACAAGATCATGAAAACAACACTGGCAAGTGTGCTGGCACTGATGAGTGCGGCTGCCTGTGTTCCCGGCATCGCTGCTAACACATCATTCACCGGCAGCGCTATCATCGCAAGCGCAGAAGCTGTTTACGGCGATTTCACTTACGACAACCTCTCTGACGGCACTGTGGCTGTTACAAAGTACAGCGGCAGCAGCACAGAAGTTACCATCCCCTCTGAGATCAACGGTCAGAAGGTAACACAGATAGGCAAGAACATTTTCCTCAAGAAGACAAATATAACAAAGATCACCATACCCTCGACTGTTACCGAGATCGGTGAATTCGCTTTCACAAGCTGCGAGTCTCTTGAAAGCATCACCATCCCCGACAGCGTAACAACTATCGGACGCGGCGCTTTTGCAGGCTGCTCCGGTCTTACTTCCGTTAAGCTGTCCGCTAACCTTGACGCTATACCCGAGGGAATATTCCAGAGATGCTCGGCTCTTACAGAGGTAAGCATCCCCGACAGTGCTGCAAGCATCGGCAGCTTCGCTTTCCAGGAGTGTACTGCTCTTACAAAGGTAACTATGCCCTCAAGCGTTGAATTTATCGGCAAGAAGGCTTTCTACAACTGTGAAGAGCTGGCAAGCATTGCTGTTCCCGCAGGTGTAAAGGAGCTTAATGAGTATACCTTCTGCGGCTGCAAGAAGCTCAGCAAGGTCACTCTCCCCAGCGGACTGACCACTATAGGTGATTCTGCATTCTCCAACTGCGACAGCCTTGCTGATTTTACTATGCCTTCCACTCTGACAACTATCGGCACAAATGCTTTCGCAAACTGCAAGACCCTGACCAGCGTATCTTTCCCCGACAGTGTTGAGGAGATAGGTGTTATGGCTTTCACCAACTGTCACGGCATAACCTCCGTAAAGCTCCCCAAGAACATAAAGACAATATCTAAGGGTGCTTTCATCTCAACAGGTATAAAATCTGTTACTATCCCCGACGGTGTTACCGCTATCAATGAAGTTGCTTTCTACAACTGCACTTCGCTGGCAAAGGTTACTCTGCCCAAGAGCCTGACTTCTGTAGGCTCTAAGGCATTCGGTGCCTGCACCGCTCTCAAGAACGTTGAGTACAAGGGCACAAAGGCAGAGCTTTCCGCTGTAACTATCGGTGACGGCAACGAAGCTCTGACAGGTGCTTCCGTTACTTATGGAAATTCTTCAAGCACGAGCCTGTACCCTGTTGTTCAGACACAGGTGAAGGATCACAAGATCGGCTTCAAGTGGACAAAGGTTCCCGGCGCTGAGAAATACGGCATCGGCGTATATCAGGCTAACAAGTGGGTAGTAAAGAAGCAGGTCGATGGCAGTGTTACTACATGGACCAGCCCTCAGGTCGCTAACGGTACATACAGACTGGTTGTACTGGCTAAGGTTAACGGTC
>NZ_CAMHRZ010000029.1 GCF_946187255.1 uncultured Ruminococcus sp. | reverse complement strand
TTCAGCACCTCATCCAGCATATCGCCCGTGCCGTGACCGTGTACCGACGATACGGGGAAAGGCTCGCCCAGACCCAGATTATAGAACTCGTAGAGCTCCATAGGAGGCTCACCAACATTATCCACCTTATTCACGCAAAGCACCACAGGCTTGCCCGATTTTATCAGCATCTGGGCTACTTCCATATCGGTGGAGGTCACACCGCACCTGATATCGGTAACGAGTATGATAACATTAGCGGAAGTTATCGCCAGCTCCGACTGCCTTCTCATCTGCGACAGGATGATATCATTGGAATCAGGCTCGATACCGCCCGTATCCACCAGCACGAATTCCCTGCCCAGCCATTCACACTTACCATAGATACGGTCTCTTGTGACACCGGGTGTGTCCTCGACTATGGACAGGCGCTGACCTATAAGTTTATTAAAAAGCGTGGATTTGCCCACGTTCGGTCTTCCGACCACCGCAACAACAGGCAGAACCATTGCTATCCTCTCCCTTCTTCACATCAACAAAGCATACTTTATTTATTATAACATATCGCGCAAAAAAAATCAACACCAAATCAAAAGGCAGAGGAAATATTATTCCTCTGCCTTGTCAGCTTGCTTTTTGCAGTAAGGTACCAAAAGGCTTATGCGTCCTTCTTGATGACCTCAACGCCCTTGTAAAAACCGCAGTTCTTGCACACTCTGTGAGGCGAAGTAAGTTCGCCGCAGTTGGAGCATCTGCTCAGTGCAGGCGCTTCAAGCTTCCATACAGCCGAACGTCTCTTATCACGTCTTGCCTTGGAGACTTTTCTCTTTGGTACTGCCATTTTGGCACCTCCTCTTCGGTAATAATAACACCAATCGTCGTATCAGCTAGTCCTTAGGGCAATCACAGTCGCCCTCGTTCAGATCCTTGCCGCATTTGTAGCACAGCCCCTTACAATCCTCTTTGCAGAGTATCTTTGTGGGCAGCTGCAGCAGCAGATCCGAAATGACCAACTCATCAAGTTCAAGCACATTGTCCTGACATACGATATAATCATCATAGTCATCCCGCCCGCTGTGGAGCTGTCTGACCAGGATATGCGTAAAGTCGTAGACATACTCACGCTCAAACTCTTTGAGACATCTGTCGCAGACATGGGACAAGGTAAAATCTACGCCGACATCGAGAGTAACGATGCCTGCACGGTTCTCCACCTTGCCTTTGACTGCAATGGGTGCTTTAAAATCACAAGATGAATACTCTCCGACCTGTTCGGGTGTGATCTCGTAGCCAAACTCCTTGACCTCACCGATTATGTCGAAAAGTTCTTTCAGATGTATTTTCATAGTACACCTCAAACATCACAAACTCCATTATAACCCGAAGTTCGCGATTTGTCAATACTTTTTCAGAACTTTTTTGTTAATTCAAAATAAATTTTCAAATTACTTGATAAAAGCTCTTACCTGAGCGGGCAGCTCATCAACGTCAGCAGATACTGTAAATACAATATTGATGTCCTTAGCGAGTACTGCTATCTTCTCGATCAGATCGCCCAGCTCATCATAGTTCCTGCCGCCGATCTTCAGGATACCGTCAACAAAAACGTCCTGGATATCGTGGTTGCCTGCCAGCAGACCTGCAACGAAACCATAGAAAGTCTCATAGCTGGTGATGCCGTAATCCTCTGCGTCCACAAGTCTTACGCTGTGGGGGATATCATAAGTGAGCTTCATGCCTCTCTCGATGCAAACAACGTTGCCGGTTGCATTCTCTGCTGCCTTAACAATGGAGTCAACAAGTATCTTAGTCTTGCCTGTACCCTTTTTTCCCGGAATTAAATTAATCATAATAACTCTCCATTCTGCTTTGAAAGCATTTATTTTAAGCGGCAGTGCCGCATAATTCCCTCAGATCAACCCAGCTTTGCCTCAAGCGCAGCCTTCTGATCCTCATAGCCGGGCTTGCCCAGCAGTGCGAACATATTCTTCTTGTAGCTCTCAACACCGGGCTGATTGAAGGGATTAACACCCAGCATATAACCCGAGATAGCGCAAGCCTTCTCGAAGAAATAGATCAGCTCGCCCAGGTTTTCCTCATCGATCTTGTCCACATCGATAACGAGGTTGGGAACGCCGCCCTCAGTATGTGCGAGTATGGTACCCTCAAAAGCCTTCTGGTTAACTACAGACATATTCTGGTTGGAAAGGAAGTTCAGACCGTCTCTGTTCTCAGCATCCTCCTCGATGAAGAAATCCTTCTTGGGAGTCTTGATATTCACAACAGTCTCGAACATCAGATTTGAGCCATCCTGTATGAACTGACCCAGCGAGTGCAGATCGGTGGAGAAAGTAGCAGCAGAGGGGAATATACCCTTGCCGTCCTTACCTTCGCTCTCGCCGAACAGCTGCTTGTACCACTCACCCATCAGTGTGAAAGCGGGATCGTAGGAAACGAGCATCTCAACGCTCTTGCCCTTTCTGTAAAGGATATTCCTTGCAGCAGCATACTTGTAGCAATCGTTGCCGTCATCATTGGCATACTTCTTCTGTGCATTCTGAGCGCCCTTCATCAGTGCATCGATATCGCAGCCTGCAACAGCAATAGGCAGCAGACCAACAGCGGTCAGTACAGAGAATCTTCCGCCTACATCATCGGGAACTACGAAAGTCTCGTAACCCATCTCATCGGAAAGTTCCTTCAGAGTGCCCTTTGCCTTATCAGTAGTAGCGAAGATACGCTCCTTAGCCTCATCCTTGCCGTACTTGTCTTCCAGCAGCTTCTTGAATACTCTGAAAGCAAGAGCGGGCTCGGTAGTAGTACCGGACTTGGAGATAACGTTGACAGCTATATCCTTGCCCTCACAGATGCTCAGCACTTCGTTGAGGTATGTAGCGCTTATATTGTTGCCGACAAAATAGATGTCGGGGGTGTCCTTCTTAAGATTATTGTAGAACGGCGACTTGAGCAGCTCGATAGCGGCTCTTGCACCGAGATAGGAACCGCCGATACCGATAACTATGAGGATATCAGCCTTTTCCTTGATCTTTGCGGCAGCTGCCTTGATCCTTGCGAACTCTTCCTTGTCATAATCGGTAGGGAGCTCGACCCAGCCCAGGAAATCATTTCCGGGACCGTTTTTAGCAGCAAGAGTGTTGTGTGCAGCGGTCACAGCAGGTGCGATAGCATCAAACTCGTGATCAGCAACAAAGCCGTCAAGATATTTTGTTCTTAAAGTAAGTGACATATTAGATCAGCCTTTCTTAAATAAATTGCTTGTTATTATTATACAATATTTTTCGATACATTGCAAGCAATTTCAATCCGACTTATCACTTTTGTTTATTCCCTACAAATTTTATGCTAGAATTTTAGAAAATAATACAGCAATTGTTCAAAGCAATATTTAAAGCTTATCTGCTTGACACCTTTTGCCGCTACAAGATCAGCAGAATACATCAGCTCATCTCCGTAATAGCAGGTGAGTTTTCCGCAGTGCTGTCCTTTCTTTACAGGTGCCGTGAGCTCTTCGGATCTTTCAAAGCGTATATCAAATGATGCTGACGCTCCCTTCGGTATAACGGCGGGGCTCAAATCTCCAAATGTTACCGCAACTTTTTTCTCCTCGCCGCCGGTCACTTTGATATCTTCGAGCATATACTTTTCGGGCTCGGGGGAGTACAGCGAATAGCTGTCGAAGCACATATCTAGCAGCTTTTTAGCCATATCATCACAGTTTTCCCGCTTGTCGCAGCCGATTATCACCACTGCTATATCCATATCTCTGCGGTGAGCAGTCGCTACGGTACACTCACCTGCTGCTTTTGAACTGCAGGCTTTCATCCCTGTTATACCCTTATATGTACGGACCAGCCTGTTCAGACTTACAAGTTCCGCTTTGCCGCCCCTCACGTTGTCTATCCATGTGGTGAAATACGGTGTAAGTATATCATGCTTGACAAGCTCATTTGCAAGAATAGCCGTATCAGCGGCATTTGAGAGAGTTTGCTCACTTATTCCGCACACATCGGCATAGGTCGTCGAATTCATGTCAAGTATTTTTGCTTTTCGGTTCATTTCCGTTACTGCGGCATCTGTGGTGCCGTAAATGTGCTCCGCGAGAGCCACAGCCGCATCATTGGCATTCCCCACCGTGACAGCTTTCAGCAGTTCCTCCACACTGATCTTTTCACCCTTATCGAGCCAGATCTGCGGCGCAGGCATAGCGTTCGCATTTGCCGAAACTGTGACGGTATCATTCAGCGATATCTCATTATTTTCCAGCTTCTCCGCCGTCAGCAGTATCAGCATCAGCTTGGCGAGATGTGAGATCTCGGTAGTTTCGGCAGAGTTCTTTTCAAACAATACCTTTCCCGTTGAACACTCAACCGCAATTATCTCTTTGGCGGGCATTGCCGAAAGTATATCCTCAACAGCCACCGTTTCGGCGCAGACATGGTTCGGAAAAAGTGCAAACAACATTGTAAGACAGATAAATAATATCACCGTACGTTTTATCATCCCCATAGCAGGACCTCCTTTTTTATAGAGTATATGAAACGTCACGGGAAATAATACTGTCCGTGTAAACAAAAACCAATGCGGCACACTTGCACCGCATCGGTATAAAAAGGTCATATATCCTGCTTTTTCAGCTTCTTTTCAAATTCACTGCAAGGAAGTGGACGGTCAAAATAATAGCCCTGTGCCACATCGCAGCCGTTGCGCCGCAGAGTTTCCACCTGCGCTTCTGTCTCGACACCTTCGGCTATACATTCGAGCCCCATTTCACGCGCCATGGCAACAACGTGCTTGAACATGACGCTTCGTGCGCTGCATTCGTCGTCTTCATCCACAGGAACTATGCTTTTATCGATCTTAATAACGTTCCAGGGAATCTCCTTGATAAGGTTTAGTGAGGAATACCCCATGCCGAAATCATCCACCGACGCAGCTATGCCATTTTCCTGCAGCCCGCTGACTACCCTTTTCAGATCCTTGAATTCGATATCGGTGGTAGTTTCTGTCAGCTCGACTTCGATATACTTATAAGGTATATTGTGGCGGTCGATGATCTCCATCAGATGATTTAACAGGTCAACATCCAGCATGTGTTTGCGGGACAGATTTACGGATATCCTTACGACCTCTCTGCCCTCATCCAGCCAGCGCCTTATATCGCGGCAGACGTGGTCGATCATGTAAAAGTCCAGCTTGCATATATCGGTACCCTGTTCAAGTATGGGAATGAATTCCATCGGCGGTATCAGTTT
The DNA here is from genome assembly GCF_946187255.1 of uncultured Ruminococcus sp. GTDB lineage: Bacteria > Bacillota > Clostridia > Oscillospirales > Ruminococcaceae > Hominimerdicola. The sequence continues at coordinate 15,147 of NZ_CAMHRZ010000029.1, read as the reverse complement.
GCCGTCATGATACCACCTGCACAGCGCCTCAGCACCCACCATAGTATTATCATTGACATCTATCTTGGGCTGATAGTACACAAGGAATTCTTCATTTGAAAGCGCCGGCGGGAACTGATGCTGGATCATCGAAGTATGGTTTTTTCTTCGGTCTAGGCTTGTATCGTAAAATACTATATCTTCTTTATCGGAGGATTTTGCTATATTTGCTGCGGGCATTATCTTGTCCATGATATCAGATTTATCGGTGTACACGAAATCGTCCCCGATAACATATATGCCCGCTGTGGCGGAGATCATCACACGTTCGCTGAAATCATCCCCGAAGGTTATGACTGCACCCCTGAGATGATCAAGCACTTTGTCGATATTGACTGCATCGAACATCATTATAAAATTGTCGCCGCCCAGTCTGCACACAGGCAGAGTACCGCCTTTTATCTTGTTCATGGTATCGACGTATCGGTGCATGACTATATCGCTGTTTGTCCTGCCTATCTGTAAATTGACAGCTCGGAAATGCTTCAGGTTGAACTGTGCGACAGCTTTGCCCTTTAATCCCTCTTTAAGAGCTATGGTGCCGATCTCTTTGATAAAATATCTGAGATTGTAGTAATCCATATCGTCGCGGTATGCGTATCTCCTCACCGCCTGATCAAGCACATAGCGGCTGCTGAAAGTGAACATCAGAGAGGTCATGAAATCAAGGCGGTTCCTGATCCTTTCGGTCCATGCTTCCGTATCCGCTTTGTGATAATACGAATATACCAGCATCCCGCCGCCGCCCGTGACCTTCTTCACGACCAGAGGTTCCCCGTCAGATCCGCCGTCCTTGTATACCTCGATAGTTGTATTTTTATCGGTATTTTCGTGAGCGACATTCTCGTATATCACGACCGTGAATTTTCCCACGTTAGAGAGCCTGCAAATATCTTCGGTGGCATTTCTGACAGTGTCGGTATCAAGCGTGTTCTCAGCCTCACTCAGCACCCGGATAAAATGCTTAAAAGCAACAACGATATCATCTATCACAAAAACACCTCCTTCCGCAGAATGACGAAATGACAAGATTTATTTAGTATATTATACCATACTTTTTACAATATTTCAAGTACTTATAGATATTTTATAAATGATACAACTTTTTGTGTTCTGATCAAAAATATTAACATATCTGTTTTTCCTAACTGTTCGTCATATCTCGGCACAGTTGCGGACGCGCCTTCTTCTGTCCGTTGTATCGTACACAAAACACTTGAATTTGGGAGCAAAATGTGGTATAATAGATAAATATAGTTAATTTGTCACAGGGGGTGAGTATATGAAAGATCTTGATGAACTTATAGAACAGATAATTTCAGATGTCAAGCAGAAAAACAATACATCGGGTGAAAAGATATACCGCGATGAGCCCATAATCTGCCGCGCATCACAGCTTATCAGGGAGAAGGCCGTCCCTAAAACGGAAACGCCCGAAAAGCTGATGGAAATGCGCAGAATGGCATATACTTCCGAAGCGCAGTGGAAATCCAGAGAATGGCTTTTCTACAAACAGGGAAAATTTATGGAGGATTACGAGGATGTATACCCCTTCACCGCCGAATTTGAAAAATATTATCCCGTTTACAGCGACATGACCCTTGAACAGCAGCGGACTTATTTCAACTGGAGGACTAAGGTGCGGCGTGGGGAGTACAATGATATCTCCTTGTCTTATATTTTTGTATACTCATACGAGCTCATAAATCTGATAGGTGCAGAGTCTCCCGATGATGCCTATAACAAGCTGAAAGCACTGCTGGATAATTACTGTGAAAGGTACCCGAAGCTGAAAATATACTTGAATATATGGCTTTTCGATATGGTCATATACTACGGGATGGACACTTCCCTGCTGGGCAACAATGAGATAAAGGAATATGACAGTGCTGTCATGGTGCTTAAAGACGTAAAAGTTCATTCCTGCGACAAGATATTTTCGGCGCTTAATATGCTGTCAAGCTACAACTGCGAGAGGTCGTCATTTTACAAGACCTATCCCGAAGATATGAAAAAAGTTTCTGCGGCTGTATATATTTCACTGACCGATCTCTATTCCGATAAAAAGAATTCTATGTTCGATAAATATGTGGGCAAGAGCATAGTCAGCGTACATCAGATGTTTTCTGCGGCGGTGTTCTGTCATTACCGTACCGTCAAGCATACAAAGGTGGTAGTCGATGCCGTCAGGAGCTATATATTTCAAAAGGGCGAATGGTACTGTGAGGAATATGTCGGAAAGACACGCGGGAATAAAAAGATCGGAGAACTGCTTCGTGCCGTTGACAGCATAATGCGCCAGAGATACGGATACAAGACCAACATACAGTGCCCCGATGTGATAAAGCGGGTCATCAAGGAGATCAATGAACAGATCGACATACTGCTTGAAGAGAAAAAACGTGAAGAAGCCGCGAGGATAGATATCGACCTCAGCAAGCTGGGCGGGATACGCCGTGCTGCAGAGATAACACGCGACAAACTGATAGTTGAAGAGGAAGAAGAGGAACTGCCCGATATAGCACAGACGGAAACACCTGCGGATACAGGGAACGATACTCCGCTGAATGACGGCGAATACAAATTCATGCAGGCACTGCTTTACGGCGGTGATGTGGGCGCAGCCGCCAAAGAAGCGGGTACTATGCCCTCGATACTTGCAGACAGCATCAACGAAAAGCTGTACGATACATTTGCAGATACTGTTATCGAATTTGACGGCGATGCTCCCGTGATAATAGAGGATTACGAAGAAGAACTGAAAGGAATGATACTTCCATGAAGATACCCAAAAGGATAGCGCAGGCTGTTATCAATTCACTGAAAGGCGGTGTTGTGCCGCGAATCGGTCTGCCGTATATAACCGTCGGCAGAGAGATGGAGATAGATGCTTTGCTGCATGATGTGGATATCATTCAGGAGGGCGGAGCGTCCTTTCGTTTCATAGTAGGTAAATACGGCAGCGGCAAGAGTTTTCTTTTGCAGACCATACGCAGCCATGTAATGGACAGGAATTTCGTTGTAGTAGACGCTGACCTTTCCCCCGAACGCCGCTTGCAGGGCACCAAAGGACAGGGGCTTGCGACCTACAAGGAGCTTATACGGAATATGTCCACCAAGACCCGCCCTGACGGTGGTGCTCTGACGCTCATACTCGACAGATGGATAAGCGGAGTACAGGCGGAGGCAGCTGCGGACGGAGCGGATACTGCTTCACCCGAGTTTTCCGCAGCGGTGGAGAAAAAGATATACGAGGTTATAAATGCACTAAATGAGATGGTTCACGGCTTTGACTTTGCAAAGCTGCTGACGGTATACTACCGCGCCTGCGTTGACGGTGACGACGAACAGAAAGCTAAGGTGGTCAAATGGTTCAGGGGCGAGTACGTCAACAAGACGGAAGCCAGAAGCGAACTGGGCGTGAATATCATCATCACCGACGACGACTGGTACGAGTATATCAAGCTGTTCGCCATGTTCCTGAAAATGGCGGGATACAGCGGTCTGCTGGTGCTGGTGGACGAGCTTGTCAATATCTACAAGATACCGAACTCAATAACAAGGCAGTACAACTACGAAAAGATACTGACGATGTACAATGACACTTTACAGGGAAAGGCGAAATATCTGGGCATCATAATGGGCGGTACTCCCCAGTGTATTGAGGACACAAGGCGGGGAGTTTACAGCTATGAGGCGCTGAGATCAAGGCTGGCGGAGGGACGCTTCGGGCGCGAAGGGATACGCGATATGCTGGCGCCTGTGATACATCTTGTTCCGCTGACTTACGAGGAAATGCTGGTACTCACGGAGAAACTGGCTGATATCCACGCACAGCTTTTCGGATATGAACAGCGCATAACTCAGGAGGATATGATAGTATTCATCAAGACCGAGTTCGGGCGCATTGGTGCGGACAGTCATATAACTCCCCGTGAGGTGATACGCGACTTCATAGAACTGCTGGATATAATATACCAGAACCCACAGCTGGATATATCCGGATTTATCTCTTCGGGAGGTATGGAGTACTCAAAACCCGCAGCCGAAGAGGAAACAGAAGGCGGAGAGTTCGCGGAGTTCGAGATATGAACAGGGTAATGGTGATAGGCTGTCCCGGTTCGGGAAAGAGCACATTCTCGAAAAAGCTGGCTGAAATAACGGGACTAAAGCTGTTTCATCTGGATATGATCTATCACAAAGCTGACAGGACGCATATCACGCGGGAAGAATTTGATGAGCGGCTGGGCGAGATAATAGGTATGGAAAACCGTATAATCGACGGCAACTATCAGCGCACTCTCGAACGCAGAATAGCCGCTTGTGATACGGTCTTCCTCTTTGATCTGCCGACAGAGGTTTGTCTTGCGGGAGCTTTGGAAAGAGTCGGCAAAGTGCGTGACGATATCCCGTGGACAGAGGAAACACTCGATCCCGGATTTGAGAGCTTCATAAAAAGCTTTCGGGAAAAACAGCTGCCCGAGATATATGGTCTTTTAAAGAAATACAGCGACAGACATACAGTGATATTCAAGTCTCGCGAGGAGGCTGACAGATATCTTAACGATATGAGAGGTAGAATATGACCAAAGGAAATATCCACAAGCACATGACAGAGGAGGACAGCTTCGACAGGAAATACGCTTGCTGGTGCAATAACCACAATCGGGTGTGGCACAGGGAAAAGGTGCGTCAGCGCAGGAAATTCCGACGTAAAATGAGGATACTTCTTCTGAAAGAAAGGAAAGACAATGAACGTTTTTGACCGATATGCCCCCTTCGTGCAGGACTTCATTTACCGCAACAACTGGGAAAGCCTGAGGGCTATCCAAGCCGCTGCGGGTGATATCATATTCAATACCGATGACAACCTGCTGCTTACGGCTTCTACCGCATCGGGCAAGACGGAGGCTGCTTTTTTCCCGATACTTACGCTGTTTTCTGAGGATATGCCGAGATCGGTGGGTGCGATATATATAGGTCCCTTGAAAGCGCTGATAAACGACCAGTTTTCGCGCCTTAACGACCTCTGTGAGGACGCGGGCATACCCGTATGGCACTGGCACGGAGATGTGGCGCAGTCCCACAAGGCAAGGATGATGAAAAACCCTTCGGGGATATTGCAGATAACGCCCGAGTCGCTGGAAGCGATGCTGATACGCAAGCACGCGGCTATAACCAAACTCTTCGGTGACCTGCGCTTTATCGTGATAGATGAGGTACATTCGCTGATGCGCGGCGACAGGGGCGGACAGACACTGTGTCTTATCGAAAGGCTGTGCAGGCAGGCGGGAGTATCTCCGAGACGAATAGGGCTTTCAGCCACAATAGGTGACCCGCAGGCGGCGGGTGAGTTCCTTTCGGCGGGTACTGGACGCAGGACGGCGATACCGAAGATCGAGACAAAAGGCGTAAAATGGCGGCTCTCTATGGAGCATTTTTATGTCAGCGACGTCCAGGCTTCTGAGGGCAAAGAGGTTAATGGAGCTATGCCCGTACTTGAACAGCCCACCGACAAAGCCCCCGAACACGCAGACCCGGGAATGGGATACATATTTGAACATACTCGCGGCAAAAAATGCCTGGTATTTGTCAATTCCCGCGAGGAATGTGAAGCGGTGACCACCACACTGCGCTCCTACTGCGAAGCAAAGCACGAACGCGACAGATTTCTCATACATCACGGGAACCTTTCCGCCAGCTACCGCGAAACTGCGGAGGCTGCCATGAAGGACGAAGATGTACAGATGACTACTGTCACTACGGCTACGCTGGAACTGGGCATCGATATTGGCAGACTTGAACGCGCCTTTCAGATAGATGCGCCTTTTACAGTATCTTCCTTTTTGCAGAGGATGGGAAGAACGGGCAGACGCGATCTGCCGCCCGAAATGTGGTTCGTTATACGCGAGGATATGCCCGAACCGAGAACGATGCTGCCTTCTACCGTCCCCTGGGCGCTTTTGCAGGGCATTGCACTGGTGCAGGTATACATAGAGGAAAAATGGGTCGAACCCCCGCGCCTTGACAGACTTCCCTACAGCCTGCTCTACCATCAGACTATGAGCACGCTGGCTTCATGCGGTGAACTTACTCCCGCACAGCTGGCACAGCGGGTGCTGACGCTTAAATACTTCCACAGGGTGAGTACAGAGGATTACAAGCTGCTGCTGCGTCACCTGATCGAAAAGGATCATATCCAGCGCACCGATGAGGGCGGGCTAATTGTCGGGCTGACGGGCGAAAGAGTGATAAACAGCTTCAAGTTCTACGCGGTGTTCCAGGAGAACGAGGAATACACGGTAAGGTGCGAATCCCAGGAACTGGGAACCCTCGTTATGCCGCCCCCTGTGGGTGAAAAGATAGCCATCGCGGGACAGGTGTGGATAGTGACCGAGCTTGACCACAAGCGGCATCTGGTGTACTGCGAGCCTGTAAAGGGAAAGGTGCCCGCTTATTTCGGTGACTGTCCGGGCGATATAAACACGAAGATCATCCGACGTATGAGACAGGTGCTCTGCGAGGACAAGAGCTATCCGTACCTGATGAAAAATGCCGCCGCAAGGCTTTCTCAGGCGAGGATGACAGCGAGGAATTCGGGAGTGACGAGCGCGAACCTTATCAATCTCGGCGGAGATATGTGGGCACTTTTCCCCTGGGTTGGCACCTATGCCTTTTTTGCGCTGGAAAGGTTCCTCAACGTGCGCTGCAAGGATATACTCCACATCCGCGGGCTTGACAGCTGCCGTCCCTACTTCATACAGTTCACTATGAAGGCTGACGCGCAGACTTTTCTTCGCACCTTGCGTGAACAGGCGGCGATACCCATCGACCCGATGGAGCTTGTTTACCCTAAAGAACTGCCTTTGTTTGAAAAGTATGACGAATACCTCCCTGCCGAACTTGTGCGAAAGGGCTTTGCATACGGTGTGCTGGATATCGACGGTATGCTTTCGGCAATTGAGGGCTTTGTATGTTAGGCGGGTATTTAAGGACAATTTAATAAATCAAATGCTATAATACATTTAAAGACAGGGCTTGATAGGATAACAGATAAAAAAGGAGACACGAAAATGAAAACAGCGATAGTATACTATTCCATGAACGGAAACACGGAATATGCAGTGAAAAAGATAGCCGAGCAGACTGATGCCGAACTTATCCCGATACGTCCCGTAAAAGCATATCCCGACAAGGGATTCAAGAAGTTCTTCTGGGGCGGAAAAAGCGCAGTCATGGGAGAAAAGCCCGAACTTGAAGGATACAGCTTCGATGCGAAAAAATACGACGTTATCGTGTTTGCAACGCCTGTGTGGGCAAGCAATTTCACTCCGCCGATACGCACATTTATCGAGGACAACCGCGGCGTGCTGAAAGGCAAAAAGTTTGCGGCAGTTATCTGCTTCAGCGGCGGCGGTGCGGACAAAGCCATCATCAAGCTGAAAGATTTTCTCGGTACAGACAGCTTTGCCGCAGAGCTGATACTGATAGATCCAAAGGACAAGCCCGACAGCGCAAACGAAAGCAAGCTGGCAGACTTCTGCAAAAAGCTGAACGAGTTATGACAGCAATGAAAAAAACGCACACGAGGAAAACGTGTGCGTTTTGTTATACTCTTTATTTGAGGAAGCCGTTGATTATCTGCTCCTCTGCCTCCGCCTCAGTAAGTCCGAGAGTCATCAGCTTGATGAGCTGTTCGCCCGCTATCTTGCCGATAGCAGCCTCGTGTACCAGCGATGCATCCACATTGTTGGCTTCCAGTGAAGGCACTGCAAGTATCCTGCCGTTGTCCATGATGATCGAGTCGCACTCGGTATGACCTGTGCAGGCTGAGTTTCCGTTGACACAGAGATCCAGCTTCTGATAGGAATTGTCCCTTGCCACCGATCTTGATACAACGTCCGCACTGGAACCGTCACCGTTGAGGGATACCTGATAATTACTGATAGCTGTCTGCTCGCCGTGTGTCATCAGTCTTTCACGGACATTCAGCTTAGCGCCCGCTTTCAGCTCCGCGATAGTCTTTCTGTCGGTGGAATCAACGCCCTTGATCTGCACCATTTCCATATCTACAACAGAGTTTTCCTCCATATAGACCTCTGTAACCGGGTTGAGAACCCTTTTGCCCGTACCGCTGCCCGAGCCATAGTGCTTCTCGACGTATCTCACCTTAGAATTCTTGCCGACGAAAAATCTGTGTACGCCGTCATGCTCGGAATCCTGCGTGCCGCAGTTATCTATACCGCAGCCTGCAACGATAAGCACATCACAGTCCTCACCGACATAGAAATCATTGTATACCGTCTCTTTGAGTCCGCTCTCGCTGAGCACAACAGGAATATGAACGCTCTCGTTCTTGGTGCCCGACTTGATCTTTATATCGATTCCGCTGACATCAGTCTTGCTAACTATCTCGATATTCGCGGTGGAATTTCTGTCAACGGACTGTCCGTTGGCACGGAGGTTATATGCACCTTCGGGAATATCGTGAAGCTCTGCGACCTCCTGTAAAAGCTGTTTCTGTACAGCATCCATCTTCAACATCCTAAGCCCCTCCTTAATCCTCTATCTTCGGACAGATAGTCTGTGCATAATTGCTCTGCATTATCTCCGGCATTATCTCCGCAGAGGGACCGCGCTTTACAAGCTGACCATCGGAAAGCACAATGATCTCGTCAGCGATCTTCAGGAGCCTCTCCTGATGTGAGATAACGACAACAGTCCTGTTCTTGTCTGCCTTGCGCATATTCTCGAATATCCTGATGAGATTATTGAAGCTCCACAGGTCTATGCCTGCCTCAGGCTCATCAAATACTGCAAGACTGATATTCCTTGCCATTACCGTTGCGATCTCTATCCTTTTGAGCTCACCGCCCGAAAGTGATGCATTGACCTCACGCTTGATATAATCCTTAGCGCAAAGACCAACTTCGGAAAGATAGCTGCAGGCATCGGATACCGAAAGATTTTTACCTGCGGATATGCGAAGAAGATCAAGTACGGTAAGTCCCTTGAATCTTACGGGCTGCTGAAAAGCAAAGCCTATACCGGCTTTAGCCCTTTCGGTGATACTCATATCGGTGATATCGGTACCGTTAAGGATAAGCCTGCCGTCGGAGGGCTTTACGATACCTGCGATTATTTTTGCGAGTGTCGATTTTCCGCCGCCGTTAGGACCTGTGATCACAATAAATTTATCATCGGGGATGACCATACTTATCCCGCGAATGATATCAGCAGCCTTGCCGCTGTCATCAGCGCTGAAAGAGATGTTTTTAAGTTCCAGCATTCTAGTGCTTCCTTTCGTCTTTATAATAATATTATTTTATCATACATCAGGATATATGTATGTTGCATTTGCAACAAGATATAGTATGTTAAAACTCATTTTGTTATTATAACACATTGTGACGATTTAGTCAATGGATATATATTTAACTCTCCGAATTATGCTTTTTCGGGGAACGCCTTCAAAGAGACACTTGCCCGCTGTTTCACTCTTTTTCACTTTCCAGCAGTACATTTTGAGTCCTGTCTATACCAATTGCACCCAGTGGCGCCGTTATAAGTATTGCCAGCACTGCCACCGATAGTATCATTTTTCCGCAGGGCAGACCCAATGACAGCGGCACAGAACCGATAGCTGCCTGCACTGTGGCTTTCGGGAGATAGGCGATAACGCAGAAAAGCCTTTCTTTCGGGTCAAGCTCGGTACCAAGCATACATAGAGTTACTCCCACAGCCCTGAACACAAGACCTGTGAATATCATCAGCACAGCCATTCCGCCCGCCATAAGGGTATAGCGCACATCGACGGCAGCGCCCACAAGCACGAACAGCATGACCTCCGCACCTATCCACAGCTTGCCGAATTTCTCGGAAAGTCTTGCTGAAACGCGCTTGTCCGCCTTCAGCTTAATCACGCAAGCCATCGCAACAACGGCGAGCAGTCCCGAAAGGGCTATATACGGCTTGACAAGCGTTTCAACGCTCATCATGAGAAATGCTGTTCCCAGCATGACAATGACTTTAGTGCTGTTCCTTATCTTGTGATTATGCAGGTATGCCCTTTCAAACAAAAAGGTTACCGCATACCCCGTTGCTGTGCCCAAAAGGACACCAAGAACAATGGAAACGGGGATATTCAGCAGATCGGCGGCTTTTGCCGAACCTCCCTGCGCCATCGTCACGAATGTCGAGAACAGCACGATGACGAATATATCATCACAGGAGGCTCCCGCTAGTATCATCTGAGGTATGCTTTTTTGCGTGCCTGTCTTTTCTTCGATGAGCTTTACCATTCTGGGTACTACCACCGCAGGTGATACAGCGCTCAGCACAGCGCCCATAACAGCGGCTTCGATACGGTCAACTCCCAGCAGCAGCGGTGCGAACAGCACATAACCGACTATCTCAAAGCAGGCAGGAACGAACGCCATCATTACCGCAGGTCTGCCGACTTTTTTCAGATCGTGTATGTTCAGCGAAAGTCCCGCCTTTAAAAGAATGATTATAAGCGCGATCTGCCGCAGTTCGGAGGATATCCCCAGTATGGACGGATCCAGCAGATCAAGCACATAAGGGCTGACAGCGATCCCGACACCCAGCATACCGATGATTCGCGGCAAGCCGATCCTCTCAAACAAAGCGGCGGCAGAAAGCCCCACTAGAATAATTATCGCCAGTGACAGTAACATAACAATACCTCCGAACAATAAAAAAGCCGATAACTATTGCGTAAACGCAGAAGTCATCAGCTTGAAAAAGCGGTTTAGGTTTCCCAAGGGAGAACATCATTCCCTGTATATCCATTAATATGATTATACCATAAGATCGCTGTGATGTCAATGGCAGAACAGAAATAACATCATAATTTTGCTGCTATTATCGTGTCACCGCAGCCCAGATGTTCCCCGTGATCATCAAAAGGCTAAGGAAAACGCCGATAAAACTTAGTATGATATCCCCGCGCCATAGCTTTATCTCCTCTTCAAGTACGGGCACGGGGTCACCCTCACCAAAGATCACTTTGCAATCGGTAATTTTGCTGTAGCGCTTGCCCCTGTGGTGGCAGGTGCTGAGTTTATAGCTCTTTTCACTGCTTTCACCGGGCGGTACAGCGGCAATATCAACAAAGAATTTGTCGCTGTTTTTGATACCCAGCTTTGTGGCTTCAAATCCCGTCACCCTTGCATTCACACGCACGCCTTGTTTGCGAAACTGCCTGTACACGGGTATCGCGTTCTTCAAATACCACCCGCTCACATATAACACAAAGCCAAAAGCCAACACTATAAATATCAAATCAGACATTTGCTCACCCCGCTTATAAATCAATCGAGACCGAGAATATGACCTATCAATAAAGCTGCCCCCATCAGCAGAAGCAGACCGCCTGCGATAAGACCCGCGATGCCGTCAAATCCAAACTGTGCAACATCTTCGGGCAAAAGCGGTGCGCTATTTTGTGGAAAAGTCAGGCGCACCTGCTTCACCCACCTGTACCGAAAGGTGAAATGCCCCTGTGTGGTAATGATGTATCTTATGGGTCCGTCACTGTCGGGCGGTGTGCATACCACCGTGATATCACGGCAACGCACGATAAAACGCCCCTGTCTGCCAAGATAAGTTTTGTAACCCTCGACTGTACCAACTGCATACTTTGCCGATCTTTTCAGCAGTTTTTTATACTTGCGTGAATGCAAAGCACTGATAAATCCCCCCGCCCCGAACATAACGCATAAAAGCACAGGGTATATCACATCATTTATGACATCTGCCAAAATCATTATAATCTCCTTAAAAGAAAAAGGGCTGCCATAATTGACAGCCCCCACCGAAACACTATGTATTTTATACTCTTGCAGCCACCAGGTCGCCCATTTCCTTGCAGCCGACCTGCTTCATGCCCTCAGACATTATGTCGCCTGTGCGGTAGCCCTCTGCCAGAACCTGCTTAACAGCTTCATCGATGGCATCAGCTTCCTTATCCATATCAAAGGAGTATCTCAGCATCATCGAAGCGGAAAGTATGGTTGCCAGCGGGTTAGCCTTATCCTGTCCTGCGATATCGGGTGCGGAACCGTGACTGGGTTCATACAGACCGAACTTTGTATCATTGAGGGAAGCGGAAGCCAGCATACCCAGCGAACCGCTTACCATTGCAGCTTCATCCGAAAGGATATCACCGAACATATTCTCTGTCAGTATAACATCGAACTGCTTGGGGTCACGGACAAGCTGCATTGCGCAGTTATCCACCAGCATGTGCTCCAGCTCTACCTCAGGATAATCCTTAGCGACCTCGTTGACTACCTTTCTCCAGAGTCTCGAAGAATCAAGCACATTTGCCTTATCCACGCTTGTTACCTTCTTGCGGCGCTTCATGGCGATATCGAAGCCCTTAATCGCGATGCGTCTGATCTCATCCTCGTTGTAGGTCAGTGTATCAACAGCAGTCAGCTTGCCGTCAACTTCCTCGGTCTTTCTCTCACCGAAGTAAAGTCCGCCTGTGAGCTCGCGCATTATCATCATATCGAAGCCGCCCTCGATTATATCGCTTCTCAGAGGGCAGGCAAATTTCAGCTCGTCATACAGATTAGCGGGACGCAGATTTGCAAACAGTCCCAGTTCTTTTCTTATCTTCAGCAGACCTGCCTCAGGACGGAGATTGGGAGCCAGCTTATACCAGGGAGAAGTGGAGGTATTTCCGCCAATAGCGCCCAGCAGAACAGCATCAGCAGCCTTTGCAGTGGCAACAGCCTCGTCTGTCAGCGGAACACCGCAGGCATCTATGGAACAGCCGCCCATGAGTATATCGGTATATTCAAAGCTATGCCCGAACTTTGCCGCAACAGCATCCAGCACTTTAATAGCTTCTGTAACTATCTCGGGGCCTATTCCGTCGCCCTTGATAACGGTTATCTTCTTATTCATAAATACTACTCCTTTTGCCTTACAGCAGAATATTTCTCATACAAATCAATTATACCATTTTCTACGCCGATTGTCAATATCGGGAGAAAAGGTCTGCATATATCAATGGGTGACATAAAGTAAGGCACTCCCCTTCGGAAGTGCCTGTAAAACTACTTATTGATAACTATCTGATCTTCGGGAGCCATATCCTCGTTTTCGGCTTCCGCTTCCTCGATGAACTCGGGATCTCCCTCTTCCAGCTTTTTGCTCTTGCGCTTCTGGTAATTATCGCGCCTGGTCTTGCCTTCTTCGGTCATATCCGTGAACTCGGAATAAGCAGCATCCTCATTGTCAAGAGTGCGCTGTTTAAGCACTTCAAAGGCGTTGATGGTGTACTCCGCACACTGCTCCCACTGCTTGTCCGTCTTTTCGGAATGATCGGTGTTTATATCATAATTCTCGGTGATATAATCCGCGAGATATTTGGTACACTTCTCATTGCCGAAAACATTAAGATGGTCACGGTTGTAGAAATCCGTTTCCATATCTATGCCTATCTCATCGGCATAGTCATCCAGATCGATATAATCATAGCCCGCTGCTGTTATGGCATCGTAAAGCTCTTTTTCGGTATCCTCTTCCAGATGATCCTGATGAGGTGCATGGATAAACAGCACGTTCTCCAGCCCCTGCTCCTGACAGAACGCAAGCGTATCCGCAAACTGCTTCCTGCCGTAGTCATTAAATCTCGGTGCGCCCTTACGCTTTACTATCTTCTTGGATCTGTTGGTCGTCCTTGTGCCGAAGCTCTTCATCATGGACACATCGTACTTGTTGTTCAGCAGAAGATTGTACGCCCTCTTCATCTGTCCTTCGGGGCGTTCCCAGTTGGAATGGTACTTTATCATCCTTAAATAGTAGCTCAGCTGTTCCTCTCGGGGGATCTCAGTGCGGATAAGCTCTGCCCAGTTGGCATTCATATCCATATTATCCAGCCATTTTCTGCGTGAACCCTCTCTCTCGCAGTACTCCTGATTATAGAAAAACCCGTTGACCTCGAATACCACCAGCTGAGGATCCTGTCTTGACAGGAACTCGGTGAGCATTGAGTTGTAAAACCTGCCCGGTGCGCCCTCATAAGCGAGATTATAGGATGTGAACCCGCTGTGGTCGTAGGCGATGGGCGGCGAGAAATCAGCATACATCTCACTGCAGCCTATCACAGCCACATCAAGGGTGTTTTTAGGCTCGCGGTAAAAGTTGCGTATATGACATTCGGTGCCCATGCTCGTCCGAAGCAGCAGCTGCAGTGCCGTAAAGTACAGAAGCAGCATTACAGCCAGTACCACCGCGATCTTCAGCACGCGCTTTTTTGTTTTGCTTTTCATATTATCTCCTTAACTAGAACTGCATATAGTAAAAGTCCGCAGGGTCTGTTCCGGGACCGTAAACGCCAAATATAAGCACGCTGAAAAACAGTACCACGAACACCAGCGCCTGTACAAGAAAATGCTTTTTACATATCTGTGCCCGCAAAGTTTCCTGTGAACGCTCCTGCTTTATCGAAACGAACAGCATTGCCGCAACACAGGCAGCCAGCAGCATAAGAGTGCGCTTGTTGACCAATATCGCTTCAAAGAACGCCTTGCCCGCCAGCTCACCTATATGGAGATCCGTAACGGAAAGGTACATCATGTGCATGGCTGTGGAAAAGTTGGGAGCTATATCGAAGTAATAGCCCACCAGCACGATAAGGAACGTCCTCAGCATCTGAAAAGCGATGAACGCCTTGTTTTTATCGGATATATGCAGTTTTTTCTTCCACTCGGCAAAGCTGCTTTCCAGCAGTGTGGAGATCATGATTATTCCGCCGTTCCATACACCGAAAGCGACATACTTCCAGTTTGCGCCGTGCCATACGCCCACGACGATAAAGGTTATCAGCGAAGCGATGCTGACGGGAACGACTTTTGATATCTTCATGCCGAACTTTGCTTTCAGCGCCTTGCCCATTTTCTGGAAAGGCTTTGACATGGCAACAGGATAGAAAAGGTACTCTCTCAGCCACCCGCCCAGCGTGATATGCCAGCGGTGCCAGTATTCCGAGATATCCTTTGAAAAATAGGGACGCTTGAAGTTCTCAGCCATATCTATGCCGAAAAGCTGCGCCACACCGCGTGAGATGTCGAT
>NZ_CAMHRZ010000028.1 GCF_946187255.1 uncultured Ruminococcus sp. | reverse complement strand
CTAAGGCAGGCTCACTTCTTTTAAAACCAATCATGAAAACTTTTTCTGAAAAAAACAGCGGTTCACAGGAAGATGAAACTCATACGGAAGTGACCTCTCCGAAAAAAGATGAAACTATAAGCGCAGGTGGCACGGTTAGTTCCTCACAGCTTGAAGCAACACTTGGTATAAAAAACAGTTCTGCGAAGATCACTGTGGAAGAGGTGCTTGTAAGTTCGGGCGAGAGCGTGAGCGAAGGCACGGAGCTTTACAAGCTGACCGATGAAAAGGATATAAGAAAAAAGCACATCTCCGTGCCGATACTCATGCTTACGGCAAGATCGGAGATAGAAGACAAGGTTAGGGGGCTGGATTCGGGGGCGGACTATTATCTGACCAAGCCCTTTGATTCAAGGGAACTTCTTGCCACCGTAAATGCTCTGCTCAGGCGGCAGGGAACACAGGTGAACGAGCTTGTTTTCGGCAACACTCATCTTGATCTTGAATCGGCTGAACTCGCCTGCGATAACAACAGCGTGAGCCTTTCTGCGCGGGAATTCGAGGTCATGCGTCTGCTGATGATATCGGGGAAAATCACATTTCAAAGGAATCCCTGCTGACAAAGGTGTGGGGCTACGATTCAAATGCTGTGGAGAACCATGTGGAGGTGTATGTGGGATTTCTTCGCAAAAAGCTTTCAAGCATCGGTTCGGATATACACATCGAAGCGGTGCGGCGGCTGGGCTATCATCTGGAGTGTGAGGGATAATGCTTAGAAAACTAAAGATCAAATTCGTGGTCGTGATAATGTCGCTGGTGACAGTTTTGTTCGCTGTTATCTTCGGGGGTATACTGCATTTCACGCGGCTGAATATGGAACGCGAGAGCGTACAGATGATGCGTGCTATGGCATTTCGCCCGATAATCAAAGCACCTGTCGGTATGCCGACGGATCGCGAACGCAAGATGCGTCTGCCCTTTTTCACCCTGACCATCGATGAAAACGGTGAGATCACCACATCCGGGGAAGGCTACTACGACCTGACTGATGAAAAATTCCTGAAAAAGCTGACGGACGCTGTTGACGAAGATGAAAAAATAGGCATGATAGCGGAGTACGATCTGCGTTATCTTTTGACGGAAAATTCTAAGGGCACAACGATAGTATTCGCTGATGTTTCCAGCGAAAGGACGATGCTGAACGGTCTGATACGCAACTGTGTGATCGTGGGGCTGATAGGATACGCGCTATTTTTTATAATAAGTCTTCTGCTGGCAAACTGGATGACAAAGCCTGTGGAGAAGACCTGGAACGAGCAGAAGCAGTTCATCGTGGATGCTTCCCACGAGCTGAAAACTCCGCTGACCGTTATCATGACAAACGCTGAAATGCTGGAAGACAAGGGGTATTCAGAGGCGGACAGATCGGTGCTGAGTCAGAATATCCTTTCCACCTCAAAGAGAATGAGGGGGCTTGTGGAAAGTCTGCTGGAGCTTGCGAGAATGGACAACAGGACTTCCGCAGCAGAAATGAAGATCCTTGATCTCAGCAAACTTATATCCGACAGCATACTGCCTTTTGAACCTCTGTTTTTCGAGAAAAACATGGATCTTTCATCGGATATAGAAGATGGCATCACGGTCATGGGTGACAAGGACAAGCTTCGTCAGGTGATGAGTATACTGCTTGACAATGCGCTGAAATACTACAATTCGGCGTATACTGTGAATATACGTCTTGTACACAGGGGCGTGAACGCTGTGCTTTCTGTCACGGGAAAGGGCGCACCGATTTCAAAAGCCGACTGCAAAAACATTTTCAAGAGGTTTTACCGTGTGGATGAAGCCCGCAGTGACGGCGGCAGCTGCGGGCTGGGATTGTCCATTGCTGAGAGTATCGTGAATGAACATGGCGGAAGGATATGGGCTGAAAGCGAAAACGGATCCAACAGTTTTTATGTATCACTGAATCTGAAAAAGTAAGGCGGAGAATATGTTTACAAAGTATTTTTCATACCGTCCGCTAAACATACAATACATCAGATCACAAAGCACCGACATCGTGAGGATGCCGGTGCTTTTGATGTTATCAATTGAATCGTATGGATGCCCTTTCGTGCAGAAACTCTAGAGTTATCCGGAGCCCGTTATCATCTTTGCAAAGGCTTTTACAGCCGATATGTCTACGTCGTCGGGGCTGCCTTTGTGCATCATCTTGAAACTGCCTTTGCAGTGAAATTCATCGTCGGAAACAGGCACGCCCGACTGCTCGCACATTCTCAACGAAGGAATCCTGACCGCTTGTATGTTTCAGGGCGTTTTTGATAAACTCAGAGTTTTCGTAATAATACAAAGCTGCACCGAGCAGACAATCTTTCCACATAAAGGTCTTGTTGTCGATCTTGCACATGATCTCACGCACATGATTTGTATATATCCAAACGATAAGGTCATATTTATCCTTGAAGTGATTGTAAAAAGTCGGCTGCGACATACCGCAGTTGCTTGTTATATCGGATATTGTGATCTTGTCGATGCGCTTTGTCTGTGCAAGCTCCGGAAAGGATTCGGCAAGGATATCGTTTGTTGTTTTTCTTTTCATTGCTATCACCTTGAATAGTAATTATTTGTTAACATTAATCATAAATAACTATTTAAGTCAATCGGAGAAAATGAGTATTTCTCATAAAAGCAATAGCAAGCAAATCGACAAACGCGGAAGCAAACTAACATCAGCCTGCCGTGACTGCCCTCACATCATCCTTCTGAAAAAACCGCACTCATCATCATTCGCTTCTCCCGCCGCTTCCGTCTTTACATCACAGTGAAATACATGAAACAACGGCTTTTCCTTACTGCCATACACCTTACACTCATACTTCACCCCATTCTTCTCCAGCACAGGTATGAGCACTGACGGTGCATCGACCAGGAAGTCCGCATTAGCCGTGAGTATATACGCAGGCGGAAAATCCGGCGTAATATGTGCGACCGCATCCAGCATACGAAGCGCTTCTGCGTGCTCGGCGGTGTCTTCGGGCAGGTAGGCTTCAAGGCTCTCATCGCTTTCTGCGGTGGTATACAGCCCGCAGTTCAGCCCAACGGCTTTTATCTCAACTTCCGCAGGCGCAAAATACTTCACGAAAGCGCCCGCAAGTGCAGCATTTGTAAGTATGCAGGCATACACCGACAGGCAGAACGCACCTGCCGAATCGCCCACTGCGAATATATTGCTAAGGTCAAAGCCGTACTTTTTAGCGTTGTCCTTCACCCACGCGAACACGGTGTTCGTGTCCTCCAGCGATGCTGGAAAACGGTTTTCTGGGGCAAGACGGTAGGTAAAATTTACCACTGCGAAACCACGCTTCGCCAGATCCATGCAGTAGAACTGATAGATCTCCTTGCTGCCGTAGACCCAACCGCCGCCGTGTATGCTCACGATGACGGGCAGCTTTTCGCCCTTTGCAGACTTCGGGCGGTATACATCAAGTATCTGCCATTTTTCGTCCCCATCGTAAGGGATATCGTCAAAGCGCTCGATATCCTCAGGGGTCGTGAGCCCCTTGTCCCTTTCGGTGTCGGCTTTGAGACACATCTCGCGGAATAGTCTCGCTCTTTCATAAACATCTGTCATATCGGTACCTCCTTAAATATATTTTTTTGCTGATCTTATTATATCACATCGGATGTGAATTGTGATGAATACTCACAAAAAATTATAAAAACTTAATGTAAATACTGGACAAAGAACATATTTTATGATATAATAAATGTATAATAAATGAACAATTTTCCATTTTTTTACATATTACATCCAATTATAGCGATCCAACTTTTTAAATTCACAAAATCCGGTAGCAAAAGCTTGGATATATGGGTTTTGGGAGCGGATTGCTATAGAATACAAAAAAGGAGGTTTCCCGAATTGAGAACTTCAAGGAAAATTCACCGCATGACAGCGGTCTTCCTGCTGTCGGTCATCCTTGCAAATATTCTTCTGCCCGTCATCGGTTTTGCCGACAAACAGGAACGCAAGACTGTCCGTGTGGGCTGGTTCGATTCAAGTTTCAGCTATTATGACAAGTTCGGCAGGCGCTGCGGCGTTGACTATGAATATCACCGGAAGATAGCGGCGTACACAGGCTGGGATTATGTGTATGTGGAGGACAGCTGGTCCAATCTGTTCAATATGCTGCAAAACGGTGAGATCGACCTGCTCAGCGATGTTTCCTACAAGCCCGAACGCGAGGAGACCATGTTTTTCTCCGAACTCCCGATGGGCACTGAGGCATACTATATATATGTGGATGCGGACAACAGGGAGATCTCGGCGGATGACCTTTCTTCCTTCAACGGCAGGCGCATCGGTGTAAACAAAGACAGCTTCCAGCAGGAACTTTTGGAGGAATGGGCGGAACAGAACGGTCTGTCCCCTGAGATCGTCCCCATGACGGATACGGAGGACGGCTCGATGGCAAAGCTGGAAAACCACGAGCTTGACGCTTACGCTTCCATATTCACCTACGATTACGTCAGGAATGCGGTGCCCGTTTGCAGGATAGGCGGCTCGGATTATTACTATGCCGTCAGCAAGTCCCGCCCCGACCTGCTGGAAGAGCTGGACAGGGCTATGGAGAAGATACAGGACGATGACCCCTATTTCAACGAGAAGATCGCGGAAGACCGCATTTATTTCAGGTCGGCAAATGCTCTGCTCACACCTCAGCAGGAAGACTGGCTGACGGAACACGGGGAGATACGCATAGGTTACAGGGACAATTACCTGCCTTTTTGCAGCACTGATGAAGATACAGGCGAGCTCACGGGCGCACTGAAAGACTACCTTGTTCACGCCGAAAACAATTTCAACAGCTCCGCTCTCAGTTTCAAGACTATACCCTATGATTCCACCCAGGATGCACTGGATGCGCTGGAAGCGGGAGAGGTGGACTGCATATTCCCATTGTGTATGAGCACCTACGACGCCGAACAGCGTGGGATAATGCTCACCGATCCTGCGATGGAGACAGGAATGAACGCCATACTGCGCCTGTCCGACCGTCAGGAGCTTTCCGATGAGAGCAGGCTCAGGTTCGCTGTCAATGTAAATATGGTGAACATCGAGAGCTTTATAAAGGACTACTACCCCGAAGGTGAGATACAGACTTACAATGGGCTCCCTGCCTGCTATGATGCGGTGGCAAAGGGTGAGGCTGACTGCGTGCTGGTCAGCAATTACAGGATACCCTCAGAGGAAGAAACGCTGAAAAAGAACAAGCTGTACACCGTTCCCACAGGTGAGGCGCTGGAATTATCCTTTGCCATAAGAAGGAACGATCTTGAACTTTACTCCGTCATGAACAAGACGGTGCTCACCACAAAGTCGGGCGAGATCGACAGCGCACTGGCTTCCTACATCTACAAGGATCAGAAAGTTTCTTTCATGCAGTTTTTGAAGGATAACTGGCTGGCAGTGCTGGCGGTGATGACGGTACTTTTCGGGATAATACTCTTCCTGCTTAACCAGAAGCTGAAAGCGGAACGCATAGCCAGCAAACAGAAGCACCTGCTGGAGAAAGCGGAACAGATCGCGGATCTTCAGCAGACCATATCCTCACTGCTTGACAATATGCCGGGAATATATCTCACAAAGGATGCCAAAACAGGGGAATACCTTGCCTGCAATCAGATGTTCGCGGATTATATCCACAAGAAAGACCCGTCAGCAGTTTTGGGACTGAAGGCTTCGGATGTTTTCGATGAGGAACAGACCGCACGCTTTGCCGAAGACGACAAAATGGTGCTTTCAATGGACGAGCCGCTGGTATACTATGATAATATGAAAGACGTTTTCGGGAATAACGTGAACGTCAAGGCTATCAAGCAGAAATACACCGATGCCAACGGAAGGCTGTGCATACTGGCGATATTCCAGGACATTTCCGACAGTCTGCGCATTTCAAGAGACAAGGCTTCAACAAAGGAATCCTACGAAAAGGCGCGAAGCAACGGTCTTATCTTTACCCACATCGCGCAGGCGCTGGCACAGGGCTTTAAGGATCTTTTCTATATCGATATCAACACGGAGGAGTTTATCGAGTATCGTTCGGATGAAAAGGACGGCAGCCTTACCGAAGTAAGACGAGGCTGGCATTTCTTTGAAGAGGGTCATGATGCGGCAGAGGTGAATGTTTATGCCGAAGACCGCGAAGAAGTCATCCGCGCGATGGAGAGGAAAACTCTGGAAGCCGAGCTTGACAAGAACAATATCTTCATGATGACATACCGCATGATAACGGACGGTCAGCCGAGATACGTCAATATGAAAGTCACCCGAATGCATGATGATGAGCGGTTCATCATACTGAGTATAACTGATATCGACGAACAGATGAGAAGCCGTCAGGCGGCACAGCGAATGCTGGAAGAACAGACCGCCTACAGCAGAGTCAGCGCACTGGCGGGCGAGTTTTTGTGCATATATATCGTAGTTCCCGAAACGGGACGCTACCGCAAGTACAGCTCCACCGACGGTTTTGAAGCCGTGAATATGCCCGCAGAGGGCGAGAAGTTCTTCTCGGTACTAAGAGAGAAGATAATAGGTCAGGTCTATTCCGAAGATCAGAACAGGGTGTTCACTGCCCTTACAATGGAAAATGCTGTAAATGAAGTGGCAAACAACGGGATATTCACCCTCAGCTACCGCCTGATGATGAATGAAGAAGCCCGCTATGTTCAGCTTAAAGCTGCCCTTGTGGAAGAACATGACGGAGAGCGGCTGGTAGTGGGCATCAACGATATCGATGCGCAGGTACGTCAGGAGGAGGAATACAGCAGAAGACTGGCGCAGGCAAGGATAGAAGCCAACATCGACGCTCTAACAGGGGTCAAGAACAGGAATGCCTACCGTGTATACGAGGAAAGACTGAACGCACAGATCGAGATGAACCGAGCCCCCGATTTTGCCATAACCATACTGGATGTCAACGACCTGAAAAAGGTCAACGATACTCAGGGGCACAAGGCGGGCGACCAGTTCATCAGGGATGCCTGCGCGATAATATGTACCACATTCAAGCGCAGTCCCGTGTTCCGTGTGGGCGGAGATGAGTTTGCTGTGTTTTCTCATGGGGACGATTATGCCCGCATAGACGAACTGATACAGATGATGAACGACCGCAACGCAGAAGCCGTAGCTAACGGCGGCATCGTCATCGCACTGGGAATGGCACGATATGAACATGATGACAAGGTAGCCCATGTATACGAACGTGCAGATCAGAAAATGTATGAGAACAAGAGTGATCTCAAAGAAAAGAAGCGGAAAGGATAGGGATATATGTATTATTCTGTGATCGGTCTGCTGGCTGCGCTGGTATTGCTGATAGAGAACCGTGATATCCTTCGCGGGTCGCAGGTCTATGATAAACCTGTATGGAACGTCTACAGAAGATTTCTGTGTGCAGTTCTCGCATACTATGTCACCGATATCCTGTGGGGCGTGTTTGAATACAAAAAGCTGACATTTGCGCTCTATGCCGATACTACCCTGTACTTTATCGCTGTGGCGGCGGGCATATCCCTGTGGACTGAAAACCTGGTGGCGTATATGAACGAAAAGACTTTGTCGGGACGTTACCTTGTGAATGCGGGCAGGTGTCTGGCAGTGGCGGTATTCGGCGTGACTGTGTTCAATATATTTAAACCGGTGCTTTTCACGGTAGACAGCAGCTGTGTATACCACCCGCTTTTCCTGCGCTATGTCGTGCTGATATGCCAGATACTGTTCCTGATCGTCAACTTCCTGTTTGCGGTCACATATATGATACGGGCATCAGCGAGATCGGAAAGCATCAGCCGCTACCGTATCCATGTATCCTTCTGCGTCATCATGGCTCTCTGCCTGCTGATACAGCTGTGGTTCCCCTATCTTCCGCTTTATTCGATAGCGTATATGCTTGGTACCTGTCTGCTGCACTCCTATGTGGCAGGCTATGAAAAAGAGGACTATCAGAAAAAGCTCAGCGAGTCCGAAAAGATCGCTGAACTAAAGGACAGATTTCGCTCACTGCTGGATAATATGCCGTGCATCACCTTCACAAAGGATGCGGAGAGCGGGAAGTATCTCGCCTGCAATCAGGCTTTCGCTGACTATGCCCACAAAAACAGCCCCGATGAGGTGCTGGGGCTTACGGATGCCGATATATTCGACGCTGATACGGCGGCACATTTTGTCAATGCGGACGGCATCACCCTCTCACTCAGCAAGCCCTACATATTCTACGAGGATGTATCCGACGCGCTGGGAAGACCGAGACAGCTCCAGACCACAAAGCTGAAATACCGCGATACCTCAGGAAGGCTCTGCGTACTGGGTATATGTCAGGATATCACCGACCTTGTGAAAATACAGCGGGAGCAGGCAATGACGAAGGAAGCCTACGAAAGCGCTGTAAACACGGGTCTTATGTACACACACATCGCGCAGACCCTCGCCCGTGATTATGCGGAGATGTTCTATGTCAACACAAATTCTGAGAAATTCATGGAGTACCGCAGAGATGAAGACAGCAATACCCTTTCCGAACTTCGGCGGGGATGGCATTTTTTCACCGACTGCAAAAAGGAACTCAGCGAGAGCGTTCACCCCGATGACAGGGAGGCTTTCCTCAATGCCATGAACCGCAAAAAGCTGATGAATACACTCACACAAAAGGACACCTTTGTCATGACATACCGCAGGATGATACTCAACAAGCCTGTATATTACAGCATGAAGATATCCCGCATGGAGAACGACGAGCATTATATCATCATCGGGTTTACCGATGTGGATGCGGAGATGCGTGAGGTCATGGCGAAGAATGAAGCGCTGTACGATGCTCTGAATTTGGCGGAGGAAGCAAACAGATCAAGGATCAGATTCCTTTCGGGCATGAGCCATGAGATACGCACTCCGATAAATGCGATCATCGGGCTGGATACTCTGGCGCTGAAAAATGACAGCATGACCCCCGAGACCCGCAGTTACCTTGAAAAGATCGGAGACAGCGCCCATACACTTCTTTCCCTTATCAATGATATAATTGATATGAGCCGTATTGAATCGGGCAAAGAGATACTGAAATATGTGAAATTCTCTCTCGGCGGGATGCTTGAACAGATAAGTTCGCAGATACTTCCGCTTTGCCGCAAAAAAGGGCTGAAGTACGAATGGTCGTTGTCGGAGCAGACAGATGAAACGTATATCGGTGATGACATCAAGCTGAAAGAGATACTGGTGAATATCCTCTCAAAGGTCATACAGTATACTTCGGCTTCGGGAAGCATCACTCTGACAGCCGAAAAGATGACAGAGTATAAGGACATGGTCTCCCTTTGCATCAGCATCCATGTTTCCGAAGCAATAACGGATGATGAGGAAATGCGGAAGGTATTCAGACTGTTGACACAGCGGGATGAAGAAGACCGTTCCGAATTCGGGAAAAGCGATCTCGGCATGATGGTCACAAAGCGGCTGTTGGAAATGATGAACGGTCTGGTAAACATCGGTTCTGAGAAAGATGAGGGCACAGCGATAACGGTAACAGTCACCCTCCGCAGAGCCGACAGAGCGGGTAACGGATACACAGGTGAACTCGACCTGCAAGCCATGAATATACTCGTTGTGGATGATAACCCCTTTGAAGCGGAGCACGCGGGAATGGTGCTGAAAGAAGCGGGCATTAAAGCGGACACCTGCACGAGCGGACAGGAAGCACTAAGGAAACTGGATATCCAACACACCCGAAACAAGCCTTATAATATCGTTCTCATGGACTGGAATATGCCCGGTATGAGCGGTGCGGAGACTTCTGCCGCGATACTAAAAAAATACGGACATGAAAGCATTGTTGTGGCAATGTCGGCGTATAACTGGGACGATATCCGTGAGGAAGCAAACAATGCAGGTGTGGAGAACTATCTCGAAAAACCGCTGTTCGCATCGACCATCATCAATTATCTGGGACGCATAGCAAGACAGAGCAGTATGACTGTATTTAAGGAAAAGAACAAAGCAAGGCTTGACGGCAGGCGCATACTGCTGGCTGAGGATGTGGAGATAAACGCTGAGATCATGACGGATATGCTTGAAATGGAGAATATCAAGGTGGATCATGCGGCGAACGGCGAGATAGCTGTGGAGCTTTTCGAGAAAAGCACTGCGGGGATATATTCCGCCATACTGATGGATGTGCGAATGCCGAAGATGGACGGTCTTGAAGCTGCAAAGATCATACGTTCGATGAGTAGAGAGGACGCAAAGCGCATCCCCATAATCGCACTGACTGCCAATTCTTTTGATGAGGATGTTCAGCTTTCCATGCAGGCAGGAATGAACGCCCATCTCTGCAAGCCCGTTGAGGCAGAGCATCTGATAAGCATCATCGGTGAACTGGTCTATGAGGCGGAAAACTACTGATGATCAAAACCCAATAATTTAAATCGCTCCTCAGCAATGGGGAGCGATGTTTTAATACTATAACGATCGGTGTGCTTACAGCGCCGAAAAAACCTCTCCGATCTTGTCGTATATCCGTATGTCAGCGCGTTCATCCATTGGTGTCAGACCCTTATTGATGAGCACAAAGGGTTTGTTTTTGAATTCATGCACCAGACTGACAGCGGGACTCACCTTCAGTGATGTTCCGCCCACGATCAGCATATCCGCCTTTCGGATATGGTCAGCCGCTTTTTTCAGCAGGCGTGCATCAAGCTTTTCGTCGTACAGAACTGTATCGGGCTTGATGATGCCGTGACATATCTTGCATCGCGGCACGCCCTCTGTCTCGGTGATGGCGGATATTTTATATGCCTTGTGACAGACCATGCAGTGGCAGTGCATGGTGTTGCCGTGAAGCTCTATCACCTTTTTGCTGCCTGCCGCCTGATGCAGACCGTCGATATTCTGGGTGATCACAGCACGCAGCTTTCCCTGCTTTTCCCATTCAGCCAGTTTCAGGTGAGCGGCGTTAGGCTGAACGTTAAAGCCCAAGATCCTCTTGCGCTGGAATTTGAAAAACTCTTCGGGATCGTATTTCAGCAGTCGGGCACTTAAATAGGAAGCGGGCGGGAGATCATACTTTGGGGTGTATAATCCTTTTTCTCCGCGAAAATCGGGCAAGCCGCTCTCGGTTGAAACACCTGCGCCGCCGAAGAACACGATGTTTTCGGCATTGTCAACCGCTTTGCGCAGTTCTTCGATCTTTTCGTCATTGGAACTCATTGCGTTACTCCTTTTGGGTCATGGGTCCGGGTCATTTTGGTTTGCTGACTAAATATTTGCATAATCTGGGTGAATTGTCAATAATATTCGGGAAAGGGAGAACAAAAACAAACTAAGGAACGTAGGAGCAAACTATCATCTGGCACAAACTATAGCTTGACCCAAAGCTCGCTTCGCGGATTAGTTTGTTTTGAGCTTTTGTTTGCTTCCGCATCCATATAGATTTCTCATCAGTCCAATGAAATGTACTAAAAAATTAACCCACTTGACAAAATTACTTAAATGCGTTATAATATGTTGTACACAAAAAATGGCAATGAGCCATGTCTGAGACAAAATGTAGGAGGAAAGTAATGAAAAAGAAAGCAGCAGCAATAGCGTGTTCAACGGCAATGATGGTCGGTGCAGCAGGATATCTGCCCCAGAACTCATGGACTGAAAAGGTACTGGTTACATCAAGTGCCGCAGCAGCTAGCGAGGGTAATGTTTATCTCAAGATCGAAGCGCAGAACGAGGATATCAAGCTCAATGAGAAGACTCAGTTTGATGTTCTGGTAAAATCAAACAGAAATATAGATTCACTGCAGTTTGCATTCAATGTTGAGGGCGGATACATCGATGACGGAGATGATGCGTTTGAGCTTGATACCGAAGCATTGGAAAAGTTAGGTTTCGATGACTGGGATTATCATGGAAAAGTATCCGAAGAAGTGAAAGCTGAGGATCCTGATATCGAAGATTATGGATTTATGGGCTATGATTTCGATTTTTGTGATGATGTTGTTTTCGATGACTGGATCAGGATCGGCACATTGACTGTTACACCCACATCCGATGAGCTGACAGTGAGCACCACTGATATGGGTGAGGGCAATGGAGCCACAGGAATAGCTAACTATCTTGATGATGAAGCAGAAGATGTCATGGAAGCTAACTGGGTAACTATCCCCGCAAACGTTAATATCAGCAGCATTGAGGGAAATTGCTATCTGAAGATCGAAGCGCAGAATGAAGATGTAAAGCTCAATGAGAAGACAGGTTTTGATGTTTATGTCAAGGCGGATGTTGAGCTGGATGCACTGCAGTTTGCGTTTGATGTAGATGGCGGATATATCGAAGACGGCGAGAGCGAGTTTGTTTTCGATACAGATTCACTGGAAAAGTTAGGTTTTGATGACTGGGGTTATTCAGGTAAACTGGCAGAAGAGTACAGTGCAGTCGATGATGTTTACGATTACGGATTCATGGCTTATGATATGGATTTCAGCGATGATGCTGTTATCGATGACTGGATAAAGCTGGGAACACTGATGGTGACACCTACATCCGATGAACTGACAGTGACCACATCTGACATGGGTGAGGGCAATGACGCAACAGGCATTGCTCTCTACAATATCGACGAGAATGCAAAGTGGGTGACCATCCCCGCAGACGTTAAGGTCAGCGGCAAGGAAGATACCGTATATCTGAAAATAAGTCCCAATAGCAATGAGATCAAGCGCAATCAGAAGACCAAGTTCGATGTACTGGTCAAATCAAATAGAAATATAGATTCGATCCAGTTTGCATTTAATGTTGAGGGCGGTTACATCGACGACGGAGATGATGCATTTGAGATCGATACCGAATCGCTGGAAAAGTTAGGTTTCGATGACTGGGGTTATCATGGAAAAGTATCCGAAGAAGTGAAAGCTGAGGATCCTGATATCGAAGATTATGGATTTATGGGCTATGATTTCGATTTTTGCGATGATGTTGTTTTCAATGACTGGATCAGGCTCGGAACACTGACTGTTACACCGACATCTGATGATCTTACAGTAACCACCACTGACATGGGTGAGGGCAACGGATCCACAGGAATAGCTAACTATCTTGATGATGAAGCAGAAGATGTCGCAGTTGCTGACTGGGTGACCATCCCCGCGACTGTAAAGGTGGAAAGCGCTCCCGAGAACCCTGAGGTATCCTATAAGGCTAAGGACGGTGCGGCTGAACTGAAATGGTCGGCAGTTGAGGGCGCTGACAAGTATGCGGTCTGCGGATTTGTCAATGGCAAGTGGACCATACTCGCGCAGGGCGCAGGCACTTCCTACGATCTGAAAGGACTTACAGCGGGCAAGAATTACAAGGTCGCTGTCCTTTCAAGAGTGAACGGTGTATGGAACAAGGATACTTCCAATGCGATAGTAATATCGGCAGGCAGCAAGTATCCCGTTGTAAAGACAGCAGTTCAGGGCAAGCAGTTCAAACTCAGCTGGACACCTGTTGCAGGTGCCGAGAAATACGGCATAGCTGTATATTCCGCAGGCAAGTGGAGAGTTCAGGATCAGATGCCCGGCAACGTTACCACTTATACCTCTAAGAAGATCTCCGCAGGCACTTACAAGGCAGTTGTTTGCGCTAAGGTGAACGGCGAGTGGGATCTCAGCAGCATTAATAGCAGAGCCTTTGATATAACTATCAAGTAATAAAGAGCTTACAGACCTGTCGATCTCGGCAGGTCTGTTTTTTTGTACTTTTAAGCGCAGTTATAGATCGGAGTAGACAAAATCCGCGTAATATGGTATAATATTCAGCGGACTACAGTAATCTGACAGGAGGACGTGAAATGCAGAATATTCTGGTCATCGATGACGATATCTATATAGGCGATATGCTGGAGGAAGCACTGCACAAGGAGGGTTACGGCGTATCGCGGGCTTATTCGGGAACGGAAGCGCTGATGGCGGTGGGGCAGAAAAAGCCCGATCTCATACTTCTTGACCTGATGCTTCCGGGTCTCAGCGGAGAGGAACTTCTGCCGCAGATAAAGGGCATTCCCGTTATCGTGGTCAGCGCAAAGGCTGATGTTGCCGACAAGGTGGGTCTGCTGATGGCGGGGGCTTGCGACTACGTTACAAAGCCCTTCAACATAGCTGAACTCATCGCAAGGATAGCCGTTCAGCTGAGGCTGGCGCAGTCAAATGAAAGCGCTGAAAAGCTGTGTTTCGGGGAACTGGTGCTCCACTGCGACACCCTCACCGCAGAGGTGGGCGGCGAGGAGGTAAGGCTGACCAGGACGGAATGCGCGATACTGAAACTCCTTATGCAGAACCCGAATACCCCCGTCGGCAGGACTACGATACTCGACAGGATAAGCATGGACACCCCCGACTGCACCGAACGCTCGCTGAAACAGCATATCAGCAATATGCGCAAAAAGCTGGAATCCGTCAGCGGACATGACTATATCGAAGCGGTATACGGAATAGGCTTCAAAATGCGGGGGTAAACACTGTGGCATATCTTGACCAAATCTTGACCTTTTCTTTGCCGCTTTCTTGACTATTCGGTGTTATACTGAGATCAGAAAAGGAACAGAGAGTTCCTTGAAATAATATGATACGGAGGTATACACCATGAAAAACACAAAGACACAGACAGGGAGCATTTTCGTTTTCGGGAACATCATTACGGCAATTCTGGCGCTGACATCGCTGTACGGTTTTTTGCAGTCCGCCGAAAAAGGCGCTGAGGGAATATGGCTGCTGTCTGTATTCAGCCTGTTCACTTTAATGGACTGTCCTCTCGGAAAAGACAGCCAGAGAAAAGCAGTGACAGCGGCGGTCATCTTCGCGGCAATTGCGGCTGTGATAGTTATTGTAAATGTAGGCGTATGGATACTGAACATCAGATATCTCGGACTGGTCTTCGCGGTATTCGCAGCGGCGTTATCTTTTGCACAGCTGGTGCTCTTCACCGCCGAAAGCAGGAAAGCAAGGAACTGAGAAAGACATAGATAAAGAAAGGTGACAGTAATGGCAGGCATTGAATACTCCCTGAGGACAAAGGGACTTATAAAGAGATACAGGAATTTCACGGCACTGGACGGACTTACGATGAACGTGCCAAAAGGCTCGATTTACGGCTTTGTGGGCAGAAACGGTGCGGGCAAGACCACACTCATCAGGCTGATAACGGGGCTCCAGCGTCCTACAGAGGGCGAGTTTGAGATATACGGCATAAAGAACACAGACCGTGAGATATCAAAGTCAAGAAGACGTATGGGCGCAGTGGTGGAGACACCCGCCATATATCTTGAAATGACCGCAAGGGACAACCTTAAACAGCAGTACAGGATGCTGGGGATACCAGATTTTAACGGCATAGATGAGCTTCTGGCACTGGTGGGGCTTTCGGATACGGGCAAAAAGAAAGCGAAGAATTTCTCACTCGGCATGAAGCAGAGACTGGGCATAGCAGTATCCCTTTGCGGCGACCCCGACCTCATCGTGCTGGATGAGCCGATAAACGGTCTTGACCCGCAGGGCATAATCGAGATACGCGAGCTGATACTGAAACTCAACCATGAGAGAAATATAACGGTGGTGATATCCAGCCATATTTTGGATGAGCTCTCAAAGCTGGCAACTCATTACGGCTTTATCGATCACGGCAGGATGATACGCGAGATGAGTGCGGAGGAACTGGACAGCGCCTGCCGTAAGTGCGTAAGGATGAGCGTGACGGATACGGGAGTGCTTTCGAGAGTGCTGGATGATATGGAGATAGACTATAAGATACTGGACGACAAGACAGCGGATGTTTTTGCAAAGATAAATTTCTCGCAGATAGCAGGGAAACTCTCCCAACAGGGCTGTGAGGTCATATCAATGAACGAAAAGGATGAGAGCCTTGAGAGCTTCTATATTTCTCTGGTGGGAGGTGACGGGCAGTGATAAACCTGATAACGATGGGATATTCAAAAATGGTCAGGTCGCTGGCGTTCAAAGTCGGCATGACTGTAATGGCGATATTCCCGGTATTTATTGTACTGGTGTCGCTAAAAAACAGAAATGCGGAGTCGGGACCTCTTGACGGAGTTTACAATTCGGGGCTCACGATGATAGGCTTGCTGATAGGTGCTTTCGTTTCGATACTGGTGGGTCAGGACTACACCGAAAAGACCATAAACAACAAGATAATGGCAGGACATTCAAGGATAACCATATATCTTGCGGATTTCATCGTCGCCTTTACGGGTGTGGCAATTATGCAGGTGACAAGTATGCTGGCAGCTTCGGTGTTTGCGGTGCCCTTGTTCGGTATGTACACAAAGCCGCTTGGGGAGATATTCCGCGTTGAACTGATAGTGCTGTGTGTGCTGGCTGTGTATACTGCGGTGTCGCTTTTGGTCACTACTATAGTAAATTCCAAAAACTACGCTGTGGCGGCTTCTATGGTGCTGACAATACTGATATTCTTTTCGGGCATGATGGCTTATCAGGTAATAACCGATGAAA
Source organism: uncultured Ruminococcus sp. (assembly GCF_946187255.1). Taxonomy (GTDB): domain Bacteria; phylum Bacillota; class Clostridia; order Oscillospirales; family Ruminococcaceae; genus Hominimerdicola. The sequence continues at coordinate 4,108 of NZ_CAMHRZ010000028.1, read as the reverse complement.
AAGCCGACAAAGCCCTTGCCGCTGAAAAAGGCGAGGTCTACGAGGTGCCCGAAGAAGATGAGAATATCATGAAAGTGTTCAGGGTGATATACGATATCGATCCGCAAAGTCAGGTGTGCGTGATCTCAGAGGATAATTTCCCCGAAAATGCCGCAAGGATAGTGATATCCGATATCGCGGCGGTAACACTGTTAACAGCGGCGGGTCTTGTGAATTTCTGCCGCAAGGACATAAAGTGAGGCGACGGCTATGCGTGATGTTTTAAGAGCGTACTGTGCAAGGCTTTTCGGGAACGTGTTTTTCATCGTCGGTAACGTGCTGGCTTTCATGATAACTTTCTTTGTGACACTAAAGGGCAGGGGAGAGATACCGCTCCATTCGATAAACAGCGACTTTGACTGCGCGATGCTGGCAAGTCTCGGTATACCCGCGTTTTTCTCCCTGTTCACAGCGATATTTCTGGGCTCGGAATACAGCGGAGGGGCTATACGCAACAAGCTGATATGCGGCAGGACGAGAAAACAGATATATATCGCTTCGTATATCACTATGGCGATGGCAGTCACGATAATGACTGCTGTGTGGGCTCTGGCGGCGGTCATCGCGGCTAAGGAGCTGCCCTCATCGGGATATGTAATGGTATGCATAGTAAAGGTATTATTTTACAATCTTGCGAATATAGCATTCCTGGTGCTTGTCAGCCTGAATGTGGCGAACGGCGGCTGGGTAACGGTGATAGAGTTTATGTCCTTTCAGGCTGGGACGACTGCGGTGTTCTTTATGCAGGCGCTGATGTGCTACGTCAGCGGTGCGGTGTGCAGTATCATCAGGTACTGCATAAATATGATACCCTACGGTCAGTGGCTGAGTCTTTCGGTGCTGGCTGAGGAGAATATCATGCTGTCAACTCCCGCACAGCTTATAATCTCGGTGACGGTCATGGCTGTTATGAGCGTTGCGGGTATGATAATGCTGGAGAAAAAGGATATCAGATAGAAAGGAAAGCGCTTATGGTCTATGTCCTGCTTGCCGCTGTCATCGCGGCGCTGGTGATAAAGATAATCGTCATGAAAAGGACTGCAAGGAGTATAACCGAACAGTTCGCCGAAAAGATGTCAGATGATACCAACACGGGTATACGCATCGATACGGCGGACAGGGATATGCGTGCGCTGGCGGGCGGTATAAATACTCAGCTGAAAAAACTGCGTGCTGAGCATAACCGCTATGTGTGCGGTGATGCGGAACTTAAAGCCGCGATAACGAATATCTCCCATGACCTGCGCACACCTTTGACGGCGGTATGCGGATATCTGGAGGTTATGAAAAAGGAAGAAAAAACCCCGCAGATGGAGAATTATCTGGAGATAATCGAGGGCAGGGCAGAGCTTATGAAACAGCTGACGGAAGAGCTTTTCCGCTACTCGGTGATACTGTCTTCCGACGGCAATGCGGAGGAGGAGGAGGTCGCAGTCAATCAGGTGCTGGAGGACTGCATAATGGGCTACTACGCGGCGCTTTCCGAAAAAGGCATTACTCCCAGGATAGAGCTGACTGAGGAAAAGGTGGTAAGAACGCTGAACAGGAATGCCCTTGCGAGGACCTTCAACAACCTTATGAACAACGCGCTGAAATACAGCGACGGAGATCTGTTCATCAGCCTTTCCTCCGACGGTGAGATAGTGTTTTCAAATACAGCCGCAAGCCTGACGAAATTGCAGGTGGAACGGCTGTTTGACCGTTTCTATACGGTGCAGGCGGCAAGGAATTCCACCGGGCTGGGGCTTTCCATCGCAAGGACATTCATCGAGCAGATGAACGGCAGCATAAAAGCAGATCTGGCAGGCGACAGGCTCATAATAACCATAAAGATATAGCAGGGGAGATGGCGGCAGTGAAAAGTTCGGTAAAAGAAGAGTTCTGCAACATAACGATGACAGGCAGGATATGCTATATCTTCATGTGCATAGAACGGTACCTTACCGCACTGTATCCCGAACGTGACTGGACACCCATAGCAAAAAGGATGTGGCAGTGGACGACCCACTGGTGGAACGAATCATCGGATATATATGCCGTTGCTGTGCCCGAATTTATCCTTGAATTTGAGGGTTATGAAAAAACAAATGAGATCGCATTTGACGGCTGTCTGTCAAAAAGAGACTACGATGAGATAACTGCGTTATTCAAAGGGATCACCCACGGTGACGGTACCGATGAAATGTGCCGCGTGCTGATGATACCGATAGATTTCGGCTGTATATGTGAGGGGACAAGCGTTAAGGGCGCAGGACCTCTTGTGGCTGAACTTATCGAAGAGACAGAGGATATCCTTAAAAAGCATGATATACCCTTTCCGGATAAAGGGCTGCTGAAAAGATTTGAATATGACAGGGATAAGCCCGTTGGACTTGACGAAAAAGAACCCGGTTGGGGAGACAATGAAAACACCGAAGACTTATCGATCATATTGGGTCACACGGAATAAAGCATAGTTTCAGTCTCTAAAGTTACGGAGACCGCCTGTGATAAGACGGCGGAAGGTGTTCGGCAACGGATGTAAAAAACTGTAAATGCTCGCATGAGCCGCGTTTTACGGCAAGTGCGGGCTTTATTCTTTTGGTGGAAATATAAAATTGACAATTCCCGCCGAATATGGTATGATAGAAAAAATCCTATCTGAGGAGATGATAGTATGTACGAAGGCTTCCTGCCGACCACTAAAAAGGAAATGGACGAGCTTGGCATTGAGCAGTTCGATTATATTTATATATCGGGAGATGCCTACGTTGACCACCCCAGCTTCGGTGCGGCGATAGTCACCCGTCTTGTGGAGGCGCTGGGTTTTACCATCGGGGTCATCGCACAGCCCGACTGGCGCAGTGACAAGGACTTCCGCCGTTTTGGAAGACCCAAATATGCTTTCCTGGTATCATCGGGAAATATCGATTCGATGGTTGCCCACTATACCGCCGCAAAGAGGAAGCGTTCAGAGGATGCTTATTCACCCGGCGGAGTATCGGGAAAACGCCCCGATCGTGCGGTCATAGTATACTGTCAGAAGCTGAGGGAATACTTCGGTGACGTACCCATCGCCATCGGCGGGCTTGAAGCATCTCTGCGCCGCTTTGCGCATTACGACTACTGGGACGATGCTGTACGCGCATCCATTCTCCTTGACAGCGGTGCCGATATCCTCATGTACGGCATGGGCGAGCATCAGATAAAGGAAATATGCACACGTTTGGCTGCGGGTGAGGATATACGCACCATACACGATGTACGCGGTACCTGCTATCTCACCGAGCCGATAAATACACCATTGGGTGCGGCGCAGTGTCCCTCCTTTGAACAGGTGCGGGACAATAAGATAGAGTACGCCAAAGCCGTGAAGATACAGTACGACTGGCAGGATGAGGTCTACGGAAAGACCATAATACAGCGTCACGGTGATAAAATGCTGGTGCAGAACCCGCCCGCATACAGCCTGACTACCGAAGAGCTGGACTATATCTACAGCCTGCCCTACAAACGCGCCGTACACCCAAGCTACGACGCACAGGGCGGTGTTCCCGGCATCGAGGAAGTGCGGTTCTCCATCACCCACAATCGCGGCTGTTTCGGCTACTGCAATTTCTGTTCCATCGCTCTCCATCAGGGGCGCAGGGTCACGGTGCGCAGTGAAGAGTCGGTACTGAAGGAAGCAGAGCTCCTCACAAAAATGCCCGACTTCAAGGGGTATATCCACGATGTGGGCGGACCCACCGCTAACTTCCGCCACACTTCGTGCGAAAAACAGCTGAGCAAGGGTCTGTGCATGGGCAAAAAATGTCTTGCGCCCACCCCTTGTCCTGCCCTCAAAGCAGATCACACCGAATATCTGGAAATGCTCAGAAAGATACGAAAGATCAAGGGCATAAAAAAGGTGTTCATCCGTTCGGGTATCCGCTACGACTACCTGATGGAAGACAAGAACGATGATTTCATACGCGAGCTGATACTCTACCACGTCAGCGGACATTTAAAGGTCGCCCCCGAACACTGTTCGGCAGTGGTGCTGGATAAAATGGGCAAGCCCCACATCGAAGCATACAAGCGCTTCCAAAAG
>NZ_CAMHRZ010000027.1 GCF_946187255.1 uncultured Ruminococcus sp. | reverse complement strand
CGATAGTATCCGATACTCCAGGCACAACGACAGACCCTGTATACAAGGCAATGGAGCTTCTGCCAATGGGACCTGTTATGATAATCGACACACCCGGCTATGATGATGAGGGCGCTCTCGGTGAGCTGAGAGTGAAAAAGACCTCTGAGGTGCTTAACAAGACCGATTGCGCCGTTCTTGTCAGCGACTGCACAAGGACGCTGGATGACAGTGAAAAGCAGCTGATCAAGCTGTTTGAGGGCAGGCGTATACCCTATGTCATCGTAAAGAACAAGTCCGATCTTCTGGACAGTATACCGGCTGCAGAGGATAACGAGATATATGTGAGCGCACTCAACAAGAGGATGATAAACGAACTTCGCGAGAAGGTCGCACAGCTTACGGATTACAAGGAACAGAGCGTTCCGCTGGTGGGCGACCTCGTAGGTGAGGGCGAGCTGGCAGTGCTTTGCATACCGATAGACAAGGCAGCCCCTAAGGGCAGGCTGATACTTCCGCAGCAGCAGGTGATTCGCGACTTGCTGGAACATGGTGCCGCTGCGCTGACCTGTCGGGAAACTGAGCTGAAAGGCTTCATTGAAAAGCTGAACCCCAAGCCGAAGGTAGTCATCACAGACAGCCAGGTGTTCGCAAGGGCGGATGCCGATACTCCCAAAGGTATCATGCTGACCTCCTTCTCGATACTCATGGCGAGATACAAGGGCTTCCTGGAGCCGGCAGTGCGCGGCGCTAAGGCGATAGACAGCCTTAAAGACGGCGACCGCATACTCATCTCAGAGGGATGCACACATCATCGTCAGTGTGAGGATATAGGTACTGTCAAGCTGCCAAAGCTGTTGAAAAAGTACACAGGCAAAGAGCTCGTGCTTGAATTTTCATCGGGCAGGGAATTCCCCGATGACCTTACAGACTACGCACTGGTGATACACTGCGGCGGCTGTATGCTCAACGCAAGAGAAATGAGCAGCCGAATGATGACTGTTGAGGAAGCGGGAGTGCCTGTGACGAATTACGGCATAGCCATCGCATATATGAACGGTATACTTAAAAGAAGTCTGGAGATACTTCCCGGAATTTTGTGAGGGTGATGATATGAGTGAGAAATTTGTATTTGACAAAACCTCGCCCGATGCCAACAAGTATACGGAGCTGGATAAGTTCTTGCAGCTTACCGAGCGTTTCAGCAAAATGAATCTGGGACCGATGAAGCTGGCGAACAAGGTAGGCTCAAAGTTCGGTCTGTTCAAGCATTCAAAGCCCTATTCCGCATTGCAGCGTACATTAAAGATAGTCGAAGCCGACGGGATAGAAGAAGTCTATGACGACCTGATGCACAGCGAACGCATCCAGCGCAGTGATATTTTCATAGGGAAAAAATACCTGTTCAGGCAGGGAAATTATATGATCCGTATGAAGGATGTGGAGCGCTGCTATGTCATGGACGAAAAGACAGGCGATGACAGGCTGTATTACTGCTATGTGGATGTTTCCGACGAAGCAGGCAGTGAGAGGCTGGAAGTACGCAAGTTGAGTGCATTGACGGTACAGCGTCAGCAGCAGTTCGATATGATAAATGTGCCGATAGAAAAAGCTAAACAGTCGCAATAGCACCATACATAATAAGGAGAAAAGTATGGACGGAAGAAAAGAGATGATATCCTATTACGATCTTGGCGGCAAGAACGCTGAGATGTACGGCAAGATCGATGAGTTCCTGGAATTGTCAAGGCGTTACAGCCCGCAGGCAGTCAAGCGTAAGCGGCAAATAGGCTCTGTGGCGTTTTCGGTGTTGACTTTGGCTTCACTGGGGATAATGATACTCAGCAGGGAATTCATTTTTACGCTGATAATGGCAGCGATTTTCGGGTGGTTCGCGTACTATTTTATAAAGATATACGGAACTAAGCCTTTTCCCGATGTGGTGCGCACCGAAAAGATCATTGCGGCGGACGGTCTTGAAAATGTGTACGATGATATCATGCATATAAGCAGGATAGCCGATACATCGGTATATATCGGTGATCGTTACCTTTTCAAAAAGGGTAAGGTACTGCTTCGTATAAATGATATAAGGCGCACATATATACGCGTGGAGAGTGATGATGACGGCAATTCCTATTATGCCTCCGTAGAGGCTTTCGATGAAGCGGGTATTATCACGATGGACCTGAAAACACTGAGCGGTCTGCAAAAAAAGCGTCAGCAGACATTTGAGATGCTGACCCGTCCGATAGAGGAAAAGCGTTACCGCCTTATGAAGCTGGAGGACAGGATATGAGAGATAAACTGTTTTTCTATGACAGGTTAAGTCCCGAAGATGCGGAAAGGTTTGAGAAGATCGACGATTTCCTCAAATTGTCCGAACGTTTCAGTCCGAAAGGTGTGCGCCGCAGAAAGCTGTTAGGAGTAGTATCCATCCTGTTAGTTGTAGTAATGATCATCGTTGTCTGTGTTGTTCAGGCAGATAAGGGCAGTACCATGCTAGCGCTGTGCTTCACGCCGGTGCTGGGTCTGCTGATCTATAAAACGTGGTGCAATTACAACAATACCTATCATCCTGAGGTCGAGCGTGCGATGACCATAATCATCAAGGACGGCATGGATGCGGTATTTGATGATTTTATAAATTCAAGATCGATTGCGGCAAGCAATGTGTATACGGGCGGCAGGTACCTTTTTGTAAGAGGAAAGTCCATGTGCCGCATCGAAAATACGGGAATGGTATACCCAAAGTTTGTTTCAAGAGGCAGAGGCGGTTCGTATTACGCCTGCACTCAGGTTACAGATGAAACGGGGATATATGACCTTAAACTGAAAGAGCTGAGAGGTTTTGGCTCTCCTCAGCGTCAGTGCGAGGAGATGAAAAATGCCATCGCGTTTTATAGGATCACATCGGGGATCAATAAAGAGGAGTAGTAATGAGCAGAGTAAAGACTCTTATCGATAAGCTGAACAGAGAAAAGCATCTGGACAGAGAAGAATGGGTGTCCGTTATAACGGACTATACCGATGATGACATGGCATACGCCGCTGACATCGCCCGCAGGATAAGCCTTGAACATTACGGGAACGTCATATATATCAGAGGTATAGTTGAGTTCTCGAATATATGCAGGAACGACTGCTATTACTGCGGCATAAGGCGTTCAAACACCAATGCACAGCGCTACCGCCTTACCGCTGATGAGATACTTGAATGCTGTGACGAGGGCTACGGACTGAGGTTCCGCACCTTTGTGCTGCAAAGCGGCGAGGACAAGGGCTATACAAACGATGAGCTTTGCGGTATTGTCCGCAGGATAAAAGCGGCTTATCCCGACTGTGCAGTGACATTATCTCTGGGTGAGCTTGAACATGATGAATACAAAGCCCTGCGTGAAGCGGGTGCTGACAGGTATCTGCTGCGGCATGAGACCGCTGACTGTCAGCACTACGAAAAACTGCATCCCGCTGAAATGTCATGGCAGCACCGAATGGACTGCCTCGCAGACCTGAAATCTCTGGGATATCAGACAGGTGCGGGCATTATGGTGGGTTCGCCGTATCAGACTGCCGAATGTATCGCGGAGGATATGCTGTTCTTTGAGAGATTCAGACCCGAGATGATAGGTCTGGGACCTTTTCTTCCGCATAAGGATACACCCTTTCGGGATGAACCTAAGGGAAGCTGTGAGCTGACATTGTTTCTTATCAGCCTGTGCAGGATACTTCTGCCGAGGGTGTTGCTGCCCGCCACCACCGCACTGGGTACTATAATCCCCGACGGCAGGGAAAAGGGAGTACTGGCAGGGGCAAACGTCATCATGCCCAACCTTTCACCCATGACTGTGAGGAAGAAGTATATGCTTTATAACGACAAGCTGGGTACGGACAGCGAAGCAGCCGAAAGCGTAAATAATATAAAGGAAAGAATGAGTGCCATCGGTTATGAGGTGGCGGTATCAAGGGGTGACTATAAATGATCAAATTTGCGATATACGGCAAGGGCGGGATAGGAAAGTCTACCATTGCCTGTAATATATCTGCGGCGCTGGCTGCAAAGGGGCTCACTGTTATGCAGATAGGCTGCGACCCGAAGGCGGATTCTACTTCACTGCTTCATGGCGGCGACAGGATACCTACCGTACTCGACCTTACCCGCAAAACAGGCGGCAAGTTCACGCTGGATGATGTAGTGGTAAAGACTCCCAGCGGTGTTCTTTGTGTGGAAGCAGGCGGCCCCATACCCGGACTTGGATGTGCGGGACGAGGAATAATCAATGCGCTGGAGTCCCTTGAAAAGCTGGGTGCTTATGAGGTGTACAAGCCCGATATCGTTATATACGATGTGCTGGGCGACGTTGTCTGCGGCGGATTTTCCATGCCAATGCGCAAGGGTTATGCGGATAAGATATTCGTGGTATGTTCTGGCGAGAAGATGTCACGCTATGCGGCTGCCAATATCTGTATGGCGATCGATAATTTCAAGGGCAGAGGTTATGCGACTCTTGGCGGTATAATACTAAACCGCCGCGGAGTTCAGGGCGAGGACGAAGCCGCAGCCGAACTTGCAGCCGATTTCGGCAGCAGTGTTATAGGCACTCTTGACCGCAGTGAGGATATACCTCTTGCGGAGGAGATGGGTAAAGCTATAGTTGCTTCCGCTCCCGACAGTGAGATATCAAAACAGCTTGAAGCGATAGCCGACAGCGTGTACGCGATATGCGGAGGTGAATGATATGCTCAGAAAGCAGGAGTTTGACCGTCCGCCTGCAATACGGCTGGGCGATGCCCCCCGCGGCGATTTTTTCGCAGGGGGACTTGAATACAATCCTCCCGCCAGGGGAGTATGGAACATAGTCCACACGGGTATGCTCGTGCCGGAGACCCACGAGATATTCGCCTGTGCTCAGGGCTGTCTCAGGGGCGTTATACTTACCGCTGCCGAGATGAATGCTCTCGATCGCATGAGCTGGATCTCCGTATCCGAGCAGGATATGTTCGACGGTACCCTTGAAAGCGATGTGGTGGACGGAGTTTCCGAGATAATCGAAGGACTGCCCTACCGCCCCCGTGCTGTGCTGCTGTATCTCAGCTGCATACACCTTTTTGCGGGCTGTGATTTTGAAGTAATTATTAAAGAACTGTCCGAAAAATTTCCCGATATCGATTTTTCGGACTGCTATATGACACCTACTATGCGCAAGACTGTTTCTCCCGATGCTAAGATGAGGGCGCAGCTTTACAATGCCCTCAGACCTCTGCCTGTGGATGAAAAGTCGGTCAACATCATAGGAAACGACCGTGCCACCGATGAGAACAGCGAGCTTGTGCGCATAATAAAGGATAATGGCTTTACTCTGCGGGACATCACCGCTTGCAAGACCTATGACGAGTATCTTGATATGGCAAAGTCTGCGCTGAATATCGCGTATCTTCCCACTGCCGCAATGGGCTGCAGTGAGCTTTCCGAGCGGCTCGGCACAAAGGCGCTGTATCTTCCCAACAGCTTTGATGCTGAAAAGATAAGGGCAAATATCGCAGCCTTGTGCGAAGCACTTGGTGTGGAATGTCCCGACCTTTCCGCCGAAGAAGATTCTGCCGAAAAGGCGCTGAAATCCGCGAAATCGGCTGTGGGCGATACCCCGATTGCCATTGATTTCACCGCAGTGACACAGCCCTTCTCTCTCGCAAAGCTGCTTGTTGAGCATGGATTTAACGTGCGTTATTTAATATGTGATTCTCTCGGTGAGGACGGCGATGCCTTTGATGCGCTGAAAGAGATATCTTCCGATATTGAGATATTGTCGGCGGTGAATGTGAATATGCTGCATTTCCCCGAGGAGAAGCATGAGCGGGTGATAGCTGTGGGTCAGAAAGCTGCGCACTATCTCAGCACCGACTACTTTGTAAATATAGTTCAGAACGGCGGATATTTCGGTTTTACGGGCATAGCTGCCATAGCGCGTCTGATAGAGGAAGCAGCCCTTGCCCCCAAGGACAGGCGCACGCTCATATCCCATAAGGGAATAGGCTGTGAAAGCTGTATTTGACAGAAATAGAGGTATGTAATATGAAAAACGTCAGTAAGATAATACCCTGCTACGCTGCGGATACCTCCGGAGTATGTTCGGCACTGTATGAGTTTGGCGGCATGACGGTGGTGCATGACGCTTCGGGCTGCAATTCGACTTATTCCACCCATGATGAGCCGAGATGGTACGATATGCGCTCGAATATATATATTTCCGCCCTTACCGAAACAGACGCGATCATGGGCAACGACGAAAAGCTCATCGAGGATATAGTATCTGCGGCTAAAGACCAAAAGCCCGAATTTATCGCGCTTTGCGGTTCCCCGATGCCTATGATGACGGGATTTGACTACGAAGCTGTGGCAAGGGATATTCAGGGGCGGACGGGTATACCCACTTTCGGCCTGGAGACCAACGGCACACATTCCTATATCGACGGAGCATCAATGGCATTCCTTGCAGTGACTAAGGAGTTTGTCCGTCAATGCCCTAAGGCTGAGGGCATCGGTGTAAATATCATCGGTGCTACACCGCTGGACTTCCCCTGGCACGGCACTATGGACAGTATGAAGCAATGGCTTTCGGATAATGGATTCAGCTTCATATGTTCGCTGGGTATGGGCGGCACCCTTGACGAGATCAGACGTGCTGCGTCCGCAAAGGTAAATCTGGTCGTCAGCTTTGCGGGAATGGCGGCTGCTGAGTATATGCTTGAAAACTTCGGGATAAACTACGTCTGCGGTGTTCCCTTCGGAAAGGGCTTCGGTGATGTGCTGGCAGACTATATAAGAGAAGCCGCTGCTGCCACTGATGCAGACTGTGTTTCTCCCTACGGGATGAGTATCGACGATGTTGAGTGCGGGACAGATACGGTCATCATCGGAGAAAGCATTTCGGCACGTTCGCTGGCAAAGGCACTGGAACTTGATATGGGTATCGGTGCGCGTGTGGTATGTCCTCTCCCGACTGATGATATGCTGCTTTCGGAAAATGACAGTGAGCTTTATGCAGAGGAAGATATCAAGGCTTATCTTGAAAGAGAAAAGCCCCGTACAGTCATCGCAGACCCGCTTTACAGATATGTGATACCCGATGGTACAAGACTCACGGCGCTCCCTCATTTCGCATTTTCGGGACGCTGCTTTCAGCGGGATATGAAAGACCTGATAAATATAGACATTAAGGAGTTCTTTAAATGATAAAACTGGCAATATACGGCAAGGGCGGCATAGGAAAATCTACCTGCACCGCCAATCTCGCGGCGGCGTTCGCATCTCTGGGCAAGAGGGTGATACAGATAGGCTGTGACCCAAAGGCAGATTCCACTATAAATCTGCTGGGAGGAACACCTGTTACCCCTGTTATGGATTATATGCGTGACCGCGATGAGGAACCGACCTCTATCGAGGAGATATCACAGGTCGGCTACGGCGGTATACTCTGCATAGAAACAGGCGGCCCCACTCCCGGACTGGGATGTGCGGGAAGAGGAATAATCACCACTTTTTCCCTGCTTGAAGAACTGGAGCTTTTTGAGAAGTTCAAGCCCGATGTGGTGCTTTACGATGTTCTGGGTGACGTTGTATGCGGAGGTTTTGCCGCACCTATCAGAGAGGGTTATGCAGACAAGGTGCTGATAGTTACGTCGGGCGAGAAGATGGCGCTGTATGCCGCAAACAATATCAACAAGGCAGTGAAGAACTTTGAGGACAGAAGCTACGCAAAGGTTCGGGGCATCATAATGAACCGCAGAGCTGTGGAGAATGAGGAAGAAAAGGTGAGAGCCTTTGCCGAAAGCGCAGGTCTTGATATAGCTGCTGATATACCGCGTTCTGCTGATATAATAAAGTACGAGGATATGGGCAAGACAGTTATTGAGGGCGACCCCGAATGTGAGACTGCACAGCGTTTTATGGAGCTGGCAAAAAAACTGATCGCGGAGGACGAGGCAAATGACTGATGCTTTCTATATAACCGCCGCAGAGCTTGCCGACAGAGGTTTTGATAATACTCCCGATGAGCTTATGAGCCACCGCCACATGATATACTCCTCGCCTGCAACGCTGGATTTCAATTCTCCCGGTGCAAAGGGCTTCGGTGTAAAACGTGCGGGGCTTGCGATACCCGGTTCGGTCATGCTGCTGGTAGCTCCCGGCTGCTGCGGAAGAAATACCGCACTGCTCAACGAGCTGGGATATAATGAGAGGTTTTTCTATCTTCTTCTTGATGATACCGATATCGTCACAGGCAGACATCTTACCAAGATACCGAAAGCCTGCAAAGAGGTATGTGACAGCCTTGACTATACCCCCACCGCAGTGATGATATGCATAACCTGCGTTGACGCACTTCTCGGCACGGATATGGAACGTGTATGCCGCAAGTGTGAGGACGAAACGGGCGTGCCCACTGTTCCCGCGTATATGTACGCGCTGACGAGAGAAAAGCGCCTTCCCCCGATGGCAGGAGTGAGAAAGTCGGTTTACTCATTGCTGGAGCCGCAGAAAAGGATATCCAGCGAGTGTAACATCATGGGTTATTTCAGCCATGTCCACGATGACTGCGAGCTGTATGATCTGCTGCACAGTGCGGGTATCAAAAAGGTGCGTGAGCTTGCCCGCTGTGAAACGATAGAGCAGTATCATGAGCTTTCCCGTGCGAATTTCAACCTGGTGATAAATCCCGAAGCGAGATATGCCGCACAGGATCTTGAAAAGCGTCTGGGTATTCCCTTTATAGAACTGACAAGGATGTACCGCATCGATAAGATACACAATCAGTACCGTCTGCTGGGCAGGCACTGGGTGCTGTGTTCGACGACAGCGAGTACCGCAGCAAGGCGGAGCGGACAGTGGAGAACTTCCACAGAGAATTCGGTGCGCTGCGTTTTGCGGTGGGCGAATGTGTAAATGCGGACAGCTTTGAGTTAGCTCTTGCGCTGACAGAATATGGTCATCAGGTCAGTGAGATATACGGCACAGTAGGTGAGCGCAATTTCGTATTTATTAAGAAGCTGGCACAGGTATCACCCGATACACGAATATTCTCAAACCTTTCGCCCACTATGCTGAATTATCAGCGCAGGACGGAGATAGATGCCACGATAGGCGTGGATGCGGGCTACTATCATCCCGACCTGCCGAATGCACAGTTCAATTCCGAGGAACAGCCATTCGGATATGAGGGCGTGGAGCTTCTGTTTAACGAGCTTGCCGAGGCGCTGAAAAAGAAGGAGGGTAATATATGAAAAAACTGCTGAGATTTATATCCCCCCTTGCCCCCGATGATTCGGGTGCCTGCTCGGTGCTTTATGAACTTGGAGGTATCACGGTTATATGCGATGCGGGCGGCTGTGCAGGAAACGTCTGCGGATTTGACGAGCCAAGATGGTTCACCAAAAAGTCTGCGCTTTTCAGTGCGGGTCTCCGTGACATGGATGCTATACTGGGACGCGATGACCGACTTGTGGCAAAGCTGGCGCTGGCACAGCAACAGCTGGAACGGGAGTTCACAGCCATCGTAGGCACACCCGTACCCGCAGTAATAGCTACGGATTACAAAGCGCTTGAACACATGGCTGAAAAAAAGACAGGAGTACCCTGTATTACAGTCCGTACAGACGGCACAAAGCTGTATGACAAGGGCGAGGAGGAAGCCTACCTCAAACTGTTTGAAAAGTTTGCGGCAGAAAAACTCCCCACCGAAAAAGGCACAGCAGCTGTGATAGGTGCAACTCCGCTGGATACGGGCTTCACCGCTGCGGATACCATCATCTCCGCAATTAAGGCAGAGGGCTTCAAAGAGGTCAAATGCATAGGTCTCGACAGCGGGCTGGACGAAGTGAGAAATATATCCCGATTTGAAAAGATATTCGTCATATCGCCTGCGGGCATCAAGGCAGGGGAGTACCTGAAAGAGAAGTTCTCCGCTGACGTGCAGCCTCACGGCTGTCCTCTGCCGAAGGAATATACCGAAAAGCTGAAAACCATAGAGAACAAGGGCAGGACACTCATCATACACCAGCAGATGACAGCGGGCGCAGTTCGTGATATCATCGGCGGCGATGCGGTCTGCGGGACATTCTTTATGCTGGATAGTTCTGTATCAAAAGAGGGCGATTTCCGCATTGCCGATGAGGAGGACTTCGCGCGTAAGGCAGACGGCTTTGATCTTATCATCGGTGATATCAGCCTGAAGCGTGCTTTGCCCGACTTTAAGGGAGAATGGTTCGATCTGCCGCATTTTGCAGTATCAGGCAGAGTTTTCGGATAATTGACGCATAAGAAGGTGAACAACATAAAAACCGTAAATATACGCGCTTTCGGCATTGTACAGGGTGTGGGCTTCCGTCCTTTTACCGCTGTTACAGCCGAAGAACTGGGTATCACGGGGACAGTGGCAAACAAGGGCTCCTATGTTGATATATATGCAACTGGTGAAGAGGACGCGCTTTCCGCTTTTGCGGACAGGATCCGCCATTCGCCACCCGAGCGTGCAATGGTGCTGGAAGTCGAAGTCAGGGATACCGAGTATACCGAATTTTCGGGCTTTGAGATAATCGAGAGCGAAAAAGAGATGGGAGATATATTTGTTTCTCCCGATATCGCCACCTGTCCGAAATGCCGTGCTGAACTGTTCGATATAACGGACAGAAGATATCTCCATCCTTTTATAAACTGCACTCAGTGCGGTCCAAGACTGACTATCCTTGAAACTATGCCCTACGACCGTGAGCGCACCACCATGAAGGAACACCCCATGTGTGAAAAGTGCGCTTCGGAATACCGCGACCCCGCCACCCGCCGCTACGATGCGCAGCCTGTGTGCTGCAATGACTGCGGACCCGAAGTATATATCGTAGGTACGGATATTAAGGGCAGCGAAGCAATAACTCACCTTCGCCGCGCTTTGATGGAGGGCAAGATAGCAGCGATAAAAGGAATAGGCGGCTTCCATCTATGCTGTGATGCTAGGAACGACGCGGCGGTCTCACGCCTGCGTGAATTAAAGAACCGTCCTGCCAAACCCTTTGCCATAATGATGCGGGATATGGATGCGGTACGCCGTCAGTGCCATATCAGGGACGGTCAGGAGGAATATCTCACAGGCTGGCAAAAGCCCATAATGCTGCTGAAAAAGCGCAGCTGTTGTGATCTCAGTGAGCTTATCGCCCCCGATAATACCACTGTAGGAGTCATGCTGCCATACGCCCCTGTACAGATGCTGCTGTTTGATTATCCCGACGGTATATATATGACCGACTGTCTGGTGATGACCAGCGGTAACGTGCGTGGTGCGCCTATATGCCGCTGTGATGAGGATGCGGTCAAGGAGATCGGCGGTTTCTGTGACCTTATGCTTTCTCACAACAGGAAGATCCTGCTTCGTGCAGATGACAGCGTGTGCGACTGGCTTTTTGACAAGCCGTATATGATACGCCGTTCAAGAGGTTTCGCGCCGCTGCCGATAATGCTTAAAAATCCCGAGAACAGGCAGGTTCTCGCCATCGGCGGCGAGCTTAAAAACAGCTTCTGCATCGCACGCGGAGATCTGCTTTACCCGTCACCCTATGTGGGCGATATGGCGGATATACGCACAGTAACGGCGCTGGAAGAAAGTACGGCGCGTATGTGCGGTCTGCTTGAAGCACACCCGCAGGTGATAGTCTGCGACACCCACCCGAAGTACAATACGGTGCGTGTGGCTGAGGAAATGGCGAAGAAACAGGGTCTGCCGCTTATAAAGGTACAGCACCACTATGCGCATATCCTTTCCTGCATGGCGGAGAATAACTTTGACGGAAAGGTGATAGGTGTCAGCTTTGACGGAACGGGTTACGGCGATGACGGAACTATCTGGGGCGGAGAATTCCTGATATGCGACTATCATTCCTATAAGCGTGCGGGAAGTATCAAGCCCTTTATGCAGACAGGCGGTGACCTTTCTTCAAAGGAAGGCTGGAGGATAGCAGCAGCGCTGATACACGACGCTTTCGGTGACGGTGGAGAGGTGCTGTGTGAAAGGCTGGGCATCTGTGGCAGCCGTGAGTACCGCCTGCAAAAGACTATGGCTGAAAAGGGACTGAACAGCGTGCGTTCCACCAGCTGCGGCAGACTTTTCGATGCAGTGTCCGCATTGCTGGGTATACGCAAAGTATCGACCTTTGAGGGCGAAGCCTCGGTGGCGCTGATGTGTGCAGCTGAGCGCTGTCTTGCAAGCCATCCCGAGATAACAGGGAATTACAGGACTCCCGAAAAGCTGATAAAGTACAAGGACGGTTTCGTAACTCTGTGTACTATGGCGCTTGCCGCCGATATCGCACAGAGGAAGTTAGCCTGCTGCAAGCCCGATGTGCTGGCGTATACCTTCCATGCGGTGCTTGCCGACATGGTAACGGAAGCCTGTGTGAGGTTGGGTGAAGATACGGGTATAAATACAGTCGCTCTCAGCGGCGGAGTATTTCAGAACAGGCTGCTCACAAGGCTTTGTTATGAACGCCTGACAGCAAAGGGCATGACGGTGCTGCTGCATCATCTTATCCCGCCCAATGACGGCGGTATCGCGCTGGGTCAGGCGGCTTACGGTATGTATAACCCGAGCGCTGATTAAGGTATCATGAATATGAGGAAGTCCCGAAAGTACAGGGACTTCAGACAATATAGTATAAATATACAGTAAGGAGGGGTAATCATGTGTGTTGGTTTATCTGCAAAGGTAGTAAGTGTCAAGGACGGCACAGCACTTATCGACGCTAACGGCGCAAAGCGCGAAGTAAGCGCTGATCTTCTTGAAGAACTGGAGCCCGGTGATTATGTGATGGTACACGCAGGTGTTGCGATCGCAAAGATCACCGAGAGCGATGAGGAAGAAGCAAACGATGTAATGGAGGGTCTGCTGTGAACGAACAGGCTAAAAAAGCAAGAGATATCATAACTAGCTATAAGGGCAGACCGCTGCGCATCATGGAGGTCTGCGGCACGCATACCCATGAGATATTCAGGATAGGTCTGCGTAAGCTGCTGCCCGATAATGTAGAACTCATCTCGGGACCCGGCTGTCCGGTATGTGTGACTCCCGTTGGTTTTATCGATGAAGCGATATGGCTCGCGCTGGAAAAGGGCTGTGTTATCACCACCTTCGGTGATCTCATTCGTGTTCCGGGTACGGAGATGCCCCTTGCGGGCGCAAGGGCAAAGGGTGCGCAGGTGCGTCCCGTGTATTCGCCCCTTGATGCGGTGGAAATGGCAAGACAGAACCCAGATGAACAGATAGTGTTCCTGGCGGTGGGCTTTGAAACAACAACGCCCTCAGCTTGTCTTGCGGCTGAGACTGCGAAGAAAGAGGGGCTCAAAAACTTCTCACTTCTGACTGCCAACAAGACCATGCCGAACGCTTATGCGGCACTGGAAGGCAGCGCGGATGCGTTCCTCTATCCGGGTCACGTCAACGCCATAACAGGTACGGCGATATGCGAGGAGCTCAAAGCAAAGGGAGTTTCGGGCGTAGTTGCGGGCTTTACCGCCAGCGAACTGCTCACAGCACTGGCTGTGATACTTAAAAATGCAGAGAGCGGCGAGCCCTTCTTTGTAAACTGCTATCCCCGTGTAGTCAAGCCCGAAGGCAATCCCTCAGCGCAGAAGCTGATAGCAAAGGTCATGGAGCCCTGTGACACGGAATGGCGCGGACTTGGCGTTATACCCATGTCGGGAATGAGACTGAAGACCGAGTATGCAGACTTCGACGCAAGAAAGAAGTACTCAATGCCCGAAATAAAGGGCAGACCAAACCCTGCCTGCCGCTGCGGAGATGTACTTCAGGGCAAGTGCAAGCCCTGCGACTGCAAGGTATTCGGAAAGGTATGTACTCCCGAACACCCCGTGGGCGCTTGTATGGTATCCGATGAGGGCGCGTGTGCGGCGTACTATCAGTACGGCGGAGTATGATGTTTCCCTCATCCGCATTAACGGAATAATTATAATAAACGACATTTTGGCGCTGAAAGGCGCGTAAAGGAGTAAAAATAGTATGTCAGACAAAACAGTTACCCTTGCTCACGGTGCGGGCGGAAAGCAGACCTCTGAGCTTATCGATAAGGTATTCAAGGCACATTTTTCAAATCCCCAGTTCACGGCGGATGACGCAGCAGTGCTCAATATCGGTGACGGCAGACTTGCCATGTCCACCGACGGCTTTATAGTATCCCCCTTTGAATTCAAGGGCGGCAATATAGGCAAGCTGAGTATCTGCGGTACGGTCAACGATCTTTCGTGTATGGGTGCAAAGCCCCTGTACCTCACCTGTGCTTTCGTTATAGAGGAAGGCTTCCCCCTTGACAAGCTGGAGGAGATCGCCGCTGCTATGGAAAAGACTGCGGCGGAAGCAGGAGTCAAGATAGTTGCGGGCGATACCAAAGTGGCAGGCAAGGGTCAGGTGGATAAGATATTCATCACCACCACAGGTATAGGCAGGATAATGGATAACGCCGATACTTCGGGCACCTACGCAAAGCCCGGTGATGCTGTCATAGTAACAGGCGATGTGGGCAGACACGGCTGTACCATACTTCTTGCCCGCGACGAATACGGCATCGATGCGGATGTTGACAGCGACTGCGCACCTCTCTGGGGCACAGTTGAAAGCCTGTATACCGTTACCAATGATATCCACACCATCCGTGATGCCACACGCGGCGGAGTGGGCACCGTGCTTTATGAGATCGCTGAGCAGAGCAATGTTGGTGTACGTCTCAATGCGGCAGATATCCCCGTTGATCCCGCTGTAAAGGGCGTTTGCGGTATGCTTGGTCTTGAACCGCTGTACCTCGCCTGTGAGGGCAGGCTTGTCATCATAGCGCCGAAGGATAAGGCTCCCGCCCTTGTCGAAAAGCTCCGCGAGGGCAAGTACTCAAAGAATGCCGCGATAATAGGCGAGATTACCGCCGAAAATGCAGGAAGAGTAGTCATGGAGACCGAGATAGGCGCTCAGACCATGCTTCCTCAGCCCGGCGGCGAACTCCTCCCGCGCATTTGCTAATTCATAATTCATAATGCATAATTCATAATTATTGGCATGGGGCGCAGGTATTTGTACTTGCCGCCAATATGGTGAATATGAGTTTGTGTGCTAACAATTATATAGAAATAGAAGTGCGCTCACCGCAAAATTGCAGTGAGCGCACATTTTTGATTATCGCATAACACGAAGTTGTGTCAAATACACGGAAGTCGTGCGTCTGTCAAAAATTATGAATTATGAATTCAATTGACCCCTGTTGAGCCGAAGCCGCCTGTACCTCTCTGTGTGTCACTTAGTTCTTCAGTTTCGCACACTTCGGGGCGGAATATAGGCGTTACCACCAGCTGTGCTATACGGTCGCCGCTGTTTATCACACAGTCTTCCTGCGAATAATTGTGCAGAGCTACGATAAGCTCACCACGGTAGTCCCAGTCCACCACGCCAACGCAGTTTGCGGGTGCCAGCCCCAGCTTGGTCGCCATCGAGCTTCTTGCGTATATAAGGAGCACCGCGTTTTTTTCGCCTTCCAGCTCAGCCGCAAGACCCGTAGGCACTTTGACCGTACCTCCCGCGGGTATCGTTAGCGCTCCCTCTGTACAGGCACACAGGTCAAGCCCTGCGCTGTACTCCGTCTGATATTTAGGTATCACTGCGCCGTTGCGCAGTTTCTTGAACAATAATCTCATAACTGTCCTTTCTATTGTACTGTTATCATTGAACACCGCGATAGTATAGTCCGCGTGTGATCTTTTCGGGTCTGCCGTTGAGTCCGCCGTTTGAGTATTCCTCGATGATATGCCGCACCTGCGCAGGACGTTCGTCCGTAAATTCCAGCAGCAGGAAATCCGCTGCTTTCAGGTCGCTCAGCTTGTCCGCCATGTAAAGCACCTCACTGTTGAGTATCTCCACATAGCCCTCTTTTTTGGAGCATTTAACAGGGAATACCCTCCCTGTGCGGTCAGTCACGGAATGCGTACAGTTCTTGCACCCCACAGCAGCGGAAACCGGACAGTTGACCGTCAGCATCAGCGGCAGCCGTCCGTAGGCGTATACCCCAACAGGCAGCGGCTTTTTCAGCCGTGCTATCTGTGCGGCTTTAAGTTCAAAGCTGACCACTGCGTCAGCAGCCCCCAGATTTTTCACCACGTTCAGTGCGCAGGAATTTGTAAGATCAAACCCGTATCCCGCGTGAAGCACCATCCCCAGTTCTTCCGCGATCTCGGCGTGGGCGAGATTGGTGCCGTATATGCGGTCTATCCCCGCCGCTTTTGCCTGCTTCACTCTCTCGATAACACTGCTTTCGCGGAATGTAAATCGCGGCATTATCACAGCCAGCTTTTCCGCAGGAAAAAGTTCTGCGGCTTTCACTGCCAGATCTATCGGCACACCGCAGATATCCACATTTTCGGGCGAAACTGCTTCCAGCTGTTCAAGGCTGCTCACATTGACACGGATCGTCTGTCCGCTGCCCTTGTATTCGTCAAAGTCCAATAATTCGGACTTGTGGAACTCCGTCTGCCGTCCGTTTTTATTAGCCCTTGCGTTATCCATCTCGGTACATACCTGCCTGCGAAGCTCGTTCAGCTCCTTCGGGCTGATAAACAGCCCCTCACCGATACGGCACTCTGCTCCACCAAAGCTGTATATGGTCTCACCCAGCTTTGATAACTGCTTTGTTACCGCATTCTCGTCAACTGCGCGGTTCTGTGCCTTGTCGGGGATACTGCCTTCTACCTGAACTATATTTCCGCAGCTGTCCTCTCCACGCAGGATAACGGGCTGACCCTCTTTGATGTCCACCGTGAACCTCAGCGTGTCACGTTTTTCTTCATAGCGGTATATCTCATGGATTTTCGGAAGAGCTTTAGTGCCCGCCGCCGCGTCTTCGCCTGTGCGCATACCGAACATATCCGCACCCAGCCTGTGCCGCAGGTAGCCGTCCGTGAAGCCGTCCCGCGAGAACACATCCTCCAGCATCTTCTTATCGTATTCTTCACCCGCGAGAGCCTTTTTGCAGCTGTGTACTGCCATTGCAACATATTCGGGACGTTTCATGCGCCCCTCGATCTTCATCGAAGCCACACCTGCATCAGCGATCTCTCTCAGATGATCGCAGTATGAAAGGTCTTTAAGTGAGAGATCGTATCTCTCTCGTCCTCTTCCTCCTGCCGAACATGGAAGTCTGCAAGCCTGCGCACACAGTCCTCTGTTCGCACTGCGGGAGCCTATCACCGCACTCATGAAGCATTGTCCCGATACTGACATACAAAGTGCCCCGTGAACGAACACTTCGGTCTCTATGCCGAGTTCGGAAAGTTCCCTTATGATATCCAGCGGCAGTTCACGCGAGAGTACAGTGCGCTTGAATCCCAGCTTTTTTGTCACTTCCATACCGCAGCGGGTGTGTATCGTCATCTGAGTCGATGCGTGTATCGGCAGTTCGGGACAGCAGCGGCGCACAATTTCGGTCAGCACCAGATCCTGAGTGATGATACCATCCACCCCGACCTTTGCGCAGTGTTCCACCGCCTTCATACATTCCTCGATCTGCTCATCAAATATGACCGTGTTTATAGTGCGGTATACCTTTACGCCGCGCTTGTGGCATTCGTATACAGCTCTTTCGATATCCTCATCCGAGAAATTCACCGCATTCTGCCGTGCGGAAAAACACGCGCCCCCAAGATATACTGCGTCGCAGCCTGCTCTCAGTGCTGCCAGCAATACTTCCGGGGACCCGCAGGGCGCCAGTATCTCAGCCATTTATTTTCTGCTCCCGTTGTTATTGTTTGAACTTCCGCCAAAGGTGCTGTTTGCAGGAAAACGGTCGTTGCTGTCATCAGCTGTCGAATTGTCAGCGATTGCGGCTTCGATATCTCCTTTGAGGATATCCTCCGCACTGACAGCTTCGCCCACATTGTCCATCGATCTGAAATTCGTCCGTTCAGCCAGTTCGTTTTCCAGCTGTTCTATACGTTCTTTCAGCGCCTTGATCTCCCTCTGTGCCGCCGCCGCCTGATTTCTTGCCCTTCCCGCGTCGTCAACATAGTCCTTTATCTGGGTGCGGATATTATCGATATTGCGGTTGGACTGTCCCAGTTCGTCCATGCAGTCAAGCGCCGTCAGAACAGCGCAGTCCGTAACTGAAAGGCTGCCGAACCTGCTGCGCATAGTCCTTATGCGCTTATCCAGCGCAGCCGCCAGCCTTTCGGTGTAATCCTTGTTTTCCTCACTGGTAAGGTTGTATTCCTTGCCCATTATGTTTACCTTGTAAGTTGCCATGAAGCAATGCCTCCTTATGAAATGATAGACGTGATCGTTAACTATCATTATACAACATTTTTCACAAAAAATAAAGCCCTTTCAGACAAAAATTTAAAAAAATTTAAGCATCGCCAATCCATCAGAAAACGTTTATCAGACCTCTCTCCTAGTCTCCCAGAAGGCTACAGCGCTTGCGGCGGCAACGTTCAGCGAGTCCACACCGTGTGCCATTGGTATTTTGACCGTTACATCACAGGCGGCGATTGTTTCGCTCCTAAGACCGTCACCTTCTGTGCCCAGTACTATCGCCAGCTTTTGAGCTTCTTTGAGCCGTCTGTCATCTATCCCTATGGTGTCATCCCGCAGTGCCATCGCTGCTGTCAGGAATCCTTCGGCTTTAAGACTTTCAATATATCCGCTGTCAGCATCTCCGATGTATGCCCATTGTATCTGGAATACCGTTCCCATGCTAACTCTTATTGTCCGTCTGAACAAGGGGTCGCTGCATCCGCCTGTCAGCAGGACAGCATCAACTCCTATTGCAGCAGCTGAACGGAATATGGCACCGATGTTTGTCTGATTCATTATATCCTCAAGCACCGCGACCCTCTGTACGCCTTTTGGTATATCCGTTGAAACAGGCTTTCTTTTCATCGCACAAAGCACACCCTGAGTCAGCTTGAATCCCGTCAGTTCGGTAAGCGTTTCCTTGTCTGCGGAATATACGGTTATATCCCCGACCCTTTCTATGATATCCGCCGCTTGACCCTTGATGTACTTCCTCTCGCATAAAAGTGATATCGGTTCGTAGCCCGCATCCA
The DNA here is from genome assembly GCF_946187255.1 of uncultured Ruminococcus sp. Taxonomy (GTDB): domain Bacteria; phylum Bacillota; class Clostridia; order Oscillospirales; family Ruminococcaceae; genus Hominimerdicola. Next base: position 1,590 of record NZ_CAMHRZ010000027.1, on the reverse strand, counting down.
GTACAGTGCGTATGACTTTCGGGCTTTCCGCGATGAACATTCCCGCCGCCCGCAGACCCAGTTCGGCAGTGTCCCTGTAAGGCGCAAGCCCCTCCGCTTCAAGTCCGCCGATCTCAATTATCTCAGCCATTATGCTGCCTCCTTATCAAATTACCCCCGCAGACATTGCCGCAGGGGTCTTATTCATCCTCATGTGTCCTCATGCTTGTGCGTATCCTGTGCCAGTCGGGGCAGAATTTTTCCACCAGCGCCCAGAAATCCGCACTGTGATCCATATACTCAAGATGAGCGAGCTCGTGTATGCACACATAATCGATATGCTCCTTTGAATATGTGACCACCTTGTAATTTATGGAAATATTCCCGTTTGAACTGCATCGTCCCCAGCTGGCACTCAAGTCCTTGACTGTTACCTTTTGCGGGAAAAGCCCCATCTCAGCCGAAAGCCGCCGCATACTCTCGGTGATCTCCCTGTTGGCGGTCTCGATTATCAAAGTCCACACCTGTCTTGCCATATATTCCTGTGAACTGTCCCCGCAGACAGCTACCAACAGTTTGCCGTCCTCTGTCTTCGGCTTGAAATATCTGTCAGATCTTACCGCAGTGATCGTCAGCCATTCTCCCAGCAGACGCAGAGTACTGCCGTCCTCAAAGCTGCGGGGCAGACCTGAAGATCTTGCGGAGCTTTCCAGGTTCTTGTCTATCCATTCGATATGTTCCTCGATGAACCTGCGTATCTTTGCGGGGTCAAATCTTTCGGGTACACGCACTGTCAGCCTGCCCTCGTTTATCGCAAGGGCGGCGTTCTTTCGCCTGCCTCTGTCGAGGGTAAACTCTATCCGCCTGCCGCTTTCAAGGTCGATATAAGTATCAAATTTAGCCATATCACTGTTCCCAGGGCGGCAGCACTGTCTGATAATCCGAAAGATAATCGCGGTAGATGTATCCTGTCAGCTCACCGTCTACACCTGTAAATCTGATCTTAACGTAGCCGTTGTCCTCGTAGGATATCACCGTCACCGCAACGCCCGGTGTCATGCAGACGATATTTTCCGCATCATTCGAGGGCTGAGTGTGAAGATAAGCATATTCGGTGATATACTTTGTTTCATTGCCTTCCGCAGCAGAAGAGCTGTCCGCCGTACTTTCAGAGGCGCTGCTCTCTGATGAAACAACGGGTGCAGTGGTGGTCACTGCTGTAGTTTCTACAGGCTTCGGTTCTGTAACGTTGGTATTTATCGTTGCCGTGTCCAGCCCGTCGGGAACAGTCTCCGAATTGCTCGAAAATACGACCTTGCCAATAATGAACACCATGCATATCACGAATATCCCCGCCACAATGACCGATGCCATCCCGAAACCGTGTTTTATCTCGGAAGAATTGTTATTATCATTATCCATTGATCTTGCTCCTTTTCGCTCAATAGGATAATTATATCACATTTCCCCGCGAAAGTAAAGACACCGTGAAGCAAATTCCATTGTATGCAAAGTGTACAGCAAAAGAGAAAGGCTGCCGCGTTATAGCGCAGCAGCCTTCGAGGTATAGATAATCATGAACCGTGAGAGCTTATTACTTAACAGTTACAT
>NZ_CAMHRZ010000026.1 GCF_946187255.1 uncultured Ruminococcus sp. | reverse complement strand
CTCTGTAGATCCATACCTTGATGCCCAGACGACCGTAGGTTGTGTGAGCCTCAGCAGTACCGTAGTCGATATCTGCTCTGATGGTCTGCAGCGGGATAGTACCCTCGTGGTAGCTCTCGCTTCTGGCGATCTCGGCACCGGCAAGTCTGCCGCTTACCTTTACCTTGATACCCTTAGCGCCCAGCTTCATTGCTCTGCCGATGGACTGCTTCATTGCTCTTCTGAAGGAGATTCTGTCCTCCAGGTCGTGAGCGATCTTCTCAGCGACCAGCTGTGCATTGATGTCGGGGTTCTTGACCTCAACGATATTGATAGCTACGTTCTTGCCGATCTTCTTCTCGATAGCAGCACGGAGCTTCTCGATCTCAGCGCCGCCCTTGCCGATAACGATACCGGGCTTTGCGCAGTAGATGTGTATTCTAACCTTCTGAGCGCCATCCTTACCGGTGAAACGCTCGATCTCTACCTTGGGAACGCCTGCATATACGCACTTGTCAGCGGGGTTCTTGGATCTTCTGTTGAGATCCTTCATGATATCCTTACGGATGTTGTAGTCCTCAACCAGAGTGTCGCCGAAAGTGCTCTTATCTGCAAACCAGCGGGAATCCCAATTCTTTATCACACCGACTCTGAGTCCGTGCGGATTAACTTTCTGGCCCATAGTTTACCTCCTCTTTCAGCTTAATCCTTTTCCTTGAGAACAACAGTGATGTGCGATGTTCTCTTCAGAATTCTGTATGCTCTGCCCTGAGCTCTGGGCATGATCCTCTTCATGATGGGTCCGGGGCAAACGTAGCACTCAGCAACATAGAGGTTGTTCTTATCCATGTTGTGGTTGTTCTCAGCGTTTGCTGCTGCGGACTTGAGGAGCTTTTCCAGATACTCACTTGCAGCCTTGGGTGTATTCTTTACAGTTGCCATTGCTACTTCGTAATCCTTACCTCTGATAAGATCAAGGACGATCTGTACCTTACGAGGAGCAATGCGAGCTGTTCTCAGTATAGCCTTTGCTTCCATGTCTGATCCTCCTTATTTACTTCTTACCGTTATTCGAGGTCTTGGAGCCTGCGTGACCCTTGTAGGTCCTTGTGGGAGCGAACTCACCCAGCTTGTGACCTACCATATCCTCGGTAACGTACACAGGAACGTGCTTTCTGCCGTCGTGTACTGCGAATGTATGACCTACGAAGTCAGGGAAGATCGTGGAAGCTCTGCTCCAGGTCTTGAGGACCTTCTTCTCGCCTGCTTCGTTCATAGCAACTACTCTTTTATAAAGAGCCTCCTGAACGTAAGGACCCTTCTTAACACTTCTGCCCATTTATCATCGTCCTCCTTTCAGGTTACTTGCCGTTTCTGCGCTTTACGATAAACTTATCGGAACGAGCGTGCTTAGCTCTGGTCTTGTAACCCAGAGTAGGCTTACCCCAAGGAGTAACAGGAGAAGGTCTGCCGACAGGTGACTTACCTTCACCACCACCGTGAGGGTGATCGCAGGGGTTCATTACGGAACCTCTTACGGTAGGTCTCCAGCCCATGTGGCGCTTTCTTCCTGCCTTACCGATGTTTACGTTAGAGTGATCGATGTTGCCTACCTGACCAATTGTAGCCATGCAGTTAACAGATATCTTTCTCATCTCGCCGGAGGGAAGTCTTACCAGTGCGTAAGCACCTTCTCTGCCCATCAGCTGAGCCATATTACCGGCGGAACGAACGAGCTGAGCGCCCTTGCCGGGATAGAGCTCGATGTTGTGGATGAATGTACCAACAGGGATATCTGCCAGTGTCAGAGCGTTGCCGGGCTTGATGTCAGCGCCTGCGCCTGCTCTGATAACATCGCCAACAGCAAGACCGTTGGGAGCGATGATGTATCTCTTCTCACCGTCCTCGTACTCAACGAGTGCGATGAATGCCGATCTGTTAGGATCGTACTCGATGGTCTGAACAGTAGCGTTCATATCGAGCTTGTTTCTCTTGAAATCTATTACACGGTACTTTCTTCTAACTCCGCCGCCTCTGTGACGAACGGTGATCCTACCGTAGCTGTTTCTTCCCGAATTCTTCTTCAGAGGTTCGAGAAGGGACTTGCAAGGCTCAACCTTAGACAGACCCGAATAGTCGATGACAGTCATGCCTCTTCTACCGGGTGTCGTGGGCTTGTAAGTCTTTATTGCCATTTTAATTCAACTCCTTAAAATCTGGTTTTGCGAAAAGGTCAAAGCGTATTGTCAGATGTGCTTTCGGCGCATCTTTCTCAGCCAAGTGCCCTTCCATACCTACGCTCTGCGGTGGAAATATAAGCGGTCCTCGCCGCCTCGCAAAGCCTTTCCGCGTTATCCTCGGTGTTCACGGAGTCCCGCGGGCATCTCTTTTACGAGAGCTTTCCGTAGTTTCCGCGATGGGTTCTCACCCGTCGTTCGTTTCAGCGGAATTAGTACATACCGTCGAAGAATTCGATGGTCTTTTCGCCCTCAAGAGTAACGATAGCCTTTTTCCAGTCAGGGCGGAAACCTGTGTATCTGCCCATTCGCTTCTCCTTGCCCTTAACGCTGATGGTGTTTACCTTAGCGACCTTAACATCGAAGATCTCCTCGATAGCCTTAGCGATCTCGATCTTGTTAGCGTCCTTGGCAACCTTGAAGGTGTACTTGTTATCAGCGAGTCTGTCCATAGAGTCCTCGGTGATTATAGGCTTTATGATAATATCGTGAGCGTTTTTCATTAAGCGTATACCTCCTCGATCTTCTTTACAGCCTCCGAAGATACGATGAACTTATCGTAGTTCAGGATATCGTAAACGTTCAGTGTGTTTACGGTAGCTGTCTTGACACCGGGAATGTTTGCAGCGCTCTTGACTACCTTTGTATCAACATCAGCAGTCACGATGAGAGCCTTGCCCTCTGCGCCTATTGCCTTGAGCATATCGACCATTACCTTGGTCTTATACTCCTTGGTCTCGATCTCGTTAACAACGATGATGTTGCTGTCGATGACCTTAGTGGAAAGCGCAGACTTCATAGCCAGTCTTCTTTCCTTCTTGTTGAGTGAATAGCTGTAATCTCTGGGCTTGGGACCGAGAGCGATACCGCCGTGTACCCACTGAGGAGCTCTGATGGAGCCCTGTCTTGCGTGACCGGTACCCTTCTGTCTCCAGGGCTTTCTGCCGCCGCCTCTAACCTCTGTTCTGGTAAGAGTGGACTGTGTGCCCTGTCTCTGGTTCGCCAGATAATTTACTACCATTGCGTGCATCAGACCCTTATTGGGTTCGATACCGAATATTGCATCATTAAGCTCAGTGTCAGCTACCTTGTTGCCTGTCATATCAACTACTGCGATCTTTGACATATTAACTCCTCCTTCCACTAAGCCTTCTTCTTAACGCTGTCGGTTATGGTCACTGTTCCGTTCTTAGGACCGGGGATAGCGCCCTTGATAGCGATAAGATTATTCTCTGCGTCAACCTTGACAACTGTCAGATTCTGAACAGTTACCTTTACGTTACCGTACTGACCGGGCATCTTCTTGCCCTTGTAGATCCTGGAAGGATCCGAGCAAGCGCCGTAGGAACCTGCGTGTCTGTGTACAGGGCCTGTACCGTGAGTTTCCTTCAGTCTGTGGCCGTTGTGACGCTTGATAGTACCGCTGAAGCCGTGACCCTTGCTGGTGCCGCTGACATCAACAACGTCGCCCTCAGCGAAAACGTCTGCCTTTACGATGTCGCCAACGTTTACGCTTGCTGTATCAGCAAGTCTGAACTCCTTCAGAGTTCTCTTGAACGCAACGTCAGCCTTATTGAAGTGACCCTGGAGAGGCTTTGTAACTCTCTTGGCTCTGATATCGCCGTAGCCCAGCTGAACAGCCTCGTAACCGTCTTTCTCAACGGTCTTCTTCTGAACAACTACGCAGGGGCCTGCTTCAACTACTGTTACAGGAACGATCTTTCCTGCTTCATCGAAGATCTGTGTCATACCGATCTTCTTACCGATGATTCCCTTCTGCATGATTTTTCCTCCTTGTGGTTATTGGTCGGATCTACCGACATGACCTTCGTCAACCTCGTTTTTTGAGACCCATTGGGTCGGTCTCATTTGGGGATTACTTGACCTCCATAACGATGTTTACGCCGGCGGGAAGCTCAAGATTCTCAAGAGTAGATACAGTTTCCTTTGTAGGTCTGATAACATCTATGAGTCTCTTGTGAGTTCTCAGCTCGAACTGCTCACGGCTGTCCTTGTACTTATGAACAGCTCTCAGGATCGTTACTACCTCCTTGTTGGTAGGCAGCGGGATGGGTCCGGAAACCTGTGCGCCCGAACGCTTTACCGCCTCAACGATCTTTGCAGCCGCGCTGTCAACTACAGCGTGCTCATAGCCCTTGATCTTGATCCTCATCTTCTCATTGACTGCCACTTAAATCGCCTCCTTGCAGCAATATAAAAATTGTTTTAGGGGCTAGTCTCAGAAGCCTCAGTCAATTGCACAAACGACCGAAATTTGTCAACCGCTTGTGCAATTGACAGGCTTGCAAGACCATCTGTATCACTTTACACTCCACCGTGTGTTCCCCGCCCCTTCATAAAAAATCCCGAGAACCGCTAGACGGATCCCGGACAGAACAGGGCACAAGGCTACGCATTAAGCTAAAGAGCGCAGGGCATCCCTACATCTCCTCGCAAGAAGCATAACACATACAGTGCTCAGTATTACAGCCGCCCGGTTTAAAATCGGACATACTCCACGGAAATTACCTGACCTACCGTCAGCAACCTTCCGCTTCATCGCATATCATTCATGTACCACTAAGATACACGGTGTGTACTTGATACACACATTGCAGTCACGCAAGTATTATTATACACTACATTCCTTGATTTTGCAAGTGTTTTACAAAATTTCGCCGCATTTTTCATGTAGAACTTTCGCGCATTTCCCGCCTTGCATTTATGCACATCTCACAAAGAACTTCCATTTCCCGTGATCGGGGGAGTCTTTGCTATACCATTTTAATATTATACTCTCACAGAACGATTATTTCAAGTGCAAAATGTAAACATTCGCCTGCCGACTTTATGAACATAAAAAGCTGCCCTCACGCCATCCGTGAGAGCAGCCCTTTATCATTACCACACCATATATCACTTTACGTCGCCGCGAATTATACCTCTGCCGTTGGTGCTTATATACACTCGGCCGAATATCTTCGGGTCGCCCGAGATAACAGCATTTACATTGCCCCATTTGTGAGCATCGTCATTTATCCTCTTCCACGTTGCGCCCTTGTCCTGCGATACATACACGCCGAAGCCCTCATTATTCGCCTGACCCAGCATATACAGTGTCATATAGTCGCCGTCCTTTTCCGCCTTGCCGAAGCCCAGTGCCTTGCAGTCCTGCATATCCGCTGTCATACCTGTCAGCTCACCCGTTGCCGCATCCAGCAGGAACAGACCACTGCCTATATTTATCCACAGGTCGCCTTCGGCATCGGGGCAAGCCTGCATGGTAAAACTTGACAGCGGCAGAGATGTAAGCTCCTTCCAGCTGCCGCCCTTATCCGTGCTGATGAATACCTTTCCGTCATACGCCGCATAGAACTTGTTCGGATCCACCTTGTCAGTTTCTATCTGTGAAGCTGAGGGTATGCCCTCGCATATATCCCATGTCTTGCCGAAGTCGTCCGTCTTGAATACGCCCGCGCCCGCAACGCCCGCCGCGTAGAGTATGGTCTTTCCGTCCGCCGACAGCTTTACTGTACCGCCGCCCGCACGCTTGACACCTTCGGGCAGTGTTTCCACTTCCTGCCAGGTATCTGCCGCATCGGTGGAATAATACACAGTGCCTTTGCCCTCGTCGGTAGCCCTTACGACCACCCTGTAATCCAGCGACGCGCAGTCGATATCCGTCGATCTGAAATCACCGAAATGCTCCTTGGGGCATACGGTCGCGTCCTGATGCCTGAAACCGTAAATATCTCCCATTATCGAATAAAGATCGGGGGCATCCTCGTCGTTCGGCATTGGCGAAACAAAGTCGAATATCGCTGTTTCCTCTATGCCCATTGCCCTCACTTCGATATTCACGGGTTCTTCCTTGACTTTGGTAAGATTGGTGGTGCCGTAGATAGTCGCACCCGTGCCGTACATTATCTCGTCCGAGTTAAAGGGATCTATCGCAACGCCCGTCATCCACCAGCCGGGCTTCAGCTGACCGTGCCAGTCCAGCCACCCGCAGGAGGATATATCCATCGTGTAGTTGTTCACCATGTTGTTGTCGTCGTCGCGGTACCATATACTGCCCCAGCTCTCGCCGCCGTCAAAGCTGACGAACACATTGTCCATCACCGACCACAGGTCAAGAGTGGTGCATACTATCATAGCGGGGTCATTCGGGTTGACCGATATGCCGTTGTATCCGCAGGGCAGAGTAGTCTCGGGAGTTATCTCCTTCCACTCGCCCGTGGCTATGTTGTACTTCTGTATAGCCCCGTCCACTGCGCCGTTGGGTCCCATCATCATAGACCAGGAGGTATACAGGTATCCGTCCGTGCTGACCTCGCCCTGACAGGGTTTCAGCAGCTGCCTGTCACCCTCAGCAGTGATCGCTTCGGGATTTTCTATCCCGCTCCATGTGGCACCGCCGTCATCGGAACGGTATATGTAATCCCCATCGGATGCCGCCGCGCCGACGAATATGGTCTGTGTCGCCTTTCCCGCCTCGCCGCTCGATTTATCGAACGCCACGAAGGTCAGTCCCTGTGCGTTGCCTTCTTCGGTGTAGCCGCCCTTTGTGGGGAAGCTGGTCACCTCTGCCCATGTCCTGCCGTAGTCCTCAGACTTCCACAAGCCGTCCGCGCGGGTGCCGAAGTAGATTATGGAATTATCGTTAGGGTCAACCTGCAGCCTTTCGCCCGCACCTCTGCCTTCCTCATTTCCGCCGCAGCCGAAAGGCAGCTCGAATATGCCCCAGTTCGCGCCGTAATCATCGGAATAGAATATAGCACCGGGCGCATTGGAATAAGTTCCCGCCGCGATATACACCCTATTAGGCTCCACAGGATCGGTAGCTATGCTCTCGATGCCCATATAATTCCAGTCATCCCCGCCGATAAAATCGGTTATGCACTCCCAGCGGCGTGTATCCTTGTTCAGCTTGTACGCACCGCCGATATCTGTACGGCAGTACGCAAGCCCCTCTTCGGTAGGATTATAGATTATGTTCGGCACAAATCCGCCGCCCACTATCTCAACATTTGACCATTCCCAGCCCGTATCCACAGGCTGAGCGTTGTAATACTCACTTACGCTCTCCGCAGGCGCATCCCCCGTTGTGCCGCTGTCGGCGGGATCAGCCTTTATATTGTCCTTTTTATCCGCACAGCCCGAGAATACACTCAGGCACAGCAGAGCGGCTGCGGCAGCCGCCAGCATTTTTTTAGTCTTCACAGGAAAACTCCTTTCGTTGCCAAAGCCGTTATAATGTCCTATATCAAACGTCAAATTTCATGTCATACGTCGCCCGCGATTACAAAATACTAAACATCCGCAAGCGTCGAATGCAGTATAATTTTCTGTTTAATATAATTATACAATATTTTCTCCTGCAAGTCAATATCATCCGAATATAATGACATAACGGAAATTTCTGATAAAAAAGCATCGGCACCGCTGATGATAAAATACCACCAGTCGATGACCGATACCGATTTGTTATTCCGAATTATGAACCCATTAGCCCTTAGAAGCAAAATGCTCGTTGAGCTTTGCAACCAGTGCGTCGGGGTCAGTGCCGTGAACAGCACAAGCCTGCTCGATAGTCTCACCTCTCGAAGCGGGGCAGCCCAGACAGTGCATACCTATCTCCAGGAACAGGGGTGCAACGTCAAAATCTGTATCGAGGATATCGCCGATAACAGTGTCCTTATTAACCGAATATGCCATTTTAAAGTCCTCCTTTTTGTCACCTTGCGGCTTTTCTATAATTATAACCGTTTTTGTCGGAAATTGCAATAGTTTAAAAGGATAATTTTGGTGTACTTTAAAATTATTTCATAAATGGACGCTTATCATCCGAAAGCCTTACATAATATCCCTGCGTAACCCCGCAAACGGGACAGTTTTCGGGAGCCTGTGTGCTTTCAAGTATGAACCCGCAGTTAAGGCACACCCACACTTCGCTCTCGTCGGAGGAATACAGCTTACCCTCTTCCATCAGCTTTGCCGCCGCTTTGAAACGCTGTGAGTGCCTGTCCTCTATCTTTGAGATGTTCTCAAAATCACGGGCGATATCCGCAAAGCCCTCCTCGCGGGCAATACGGGCAAATTCGGGGTAAAGGGAAGATGCTTCGTTTTCCTCATGCTGCACCGCCATATTCAGCAGCGTGCATATATCGTCGCTCACATCGGCGGGATAATCGGCGGATATCTCTATCTGCTGTCCAGAAAGCTCCGACAGATGTGAATAGAATACCTCCGCGTGTGCCTTTTCCTCATCCGCAGTCATGCGGAAAAGCTCCGATATACCGTAGTGCAGCTGTCTTGCCTTTGCCTGCGCGATACTGTACCTGTTACGCGCCTGACTTTCACCCGCAAAGGCTCTCATAAGATTTTCTTTTGTCTTTGAATTTGCAAGCTCCATAAGTCCCTCCGTCCTCATTTATACGGTAAGTGTGCCGTTCTCGTTTTCTTCCAGCAGAAGCACCTCTTCTTCCTCTGCGGTGCGGGCATTGATATATACCAGCACCTTTCGCCCGCTGCCCGCCTTGCAGGTATACTCATAGCAAAGCACCTCGTTCCCGCCGTCGGTGGGTATCACTGCCATTCGGTCGGAAAGTACGGTCAGTCTCGGAGATACCGCCTGCTTTGCCCTCAGCACCGAACATATCTTGTCGCTGTATTCCCGCTTGTGATGATTTGTGAGAAATCCTCTGGCATCATATCCTAAGATATCGCCGTTGTCCATCGCCACCGTCACCTTTACAAGGTCGGGGTATACCCGCTTTCCAAGATCGCTGTAGCAGAAGTTTACCGTCATGGCACCGTCCTGTATCTCGTAGTAGGTCACTTCCATAGAGAGTATCCCCAGATAGTCAAGATAGTCCTCCGCCTTTTTGAGAGCCGCATCTTTGCTTATCCCCGCAGGTTCGGTGAAGCGCATATTCAGAAAGTAGGATATATACCCGCCGTTCCTTGTCACCTCGCAGAATACTCCGCCGTCCTTGTCGGAAAATCTCCAGCCGGGCATTTTGCCGCCCACCTCCGACACCTGCGAAAGTTCTGACGGGCTGATATCCAGCGCCATCGCCGCCCTCTGCAATGCGCGGTCGCGGCTGACTTCCTTTTCATTCTCGGTCATTCGCGGCTGCTGCTCCATTATATTATCCGAAAAGGGACCGTCATATATCAGCTTCGGGTAGTCGTCAAAGCCGCCCTCAAAATCCGTAAAACCCTCAGTGACATGGGGCGGCTCCTCATCGGTCATCATGCCCTCTGCCTGCTCAAATGTCAGCTCGCCTCCCGCTATCTCGCCCTCCAGTTCCCAAAGGCGGTCACTGATAGTCTTTGAGAACTCGCAAAGCCGCGAGATATTGCTGTACTCGGCTTTTGTCAGCTCCACGCCCTTTTGCAGCTTCTTCGAGAGTGACAGCGAGTAATTGCCCACCTGCGAAAGGAATTTGTTCGTATTCTCCAGATCGAGCCGCGAAACAGGCAGCCTTGCAAGAGCCGCTTTTGCGGCAGCGGCTTCCTTGTAAAGATCGACAGCAAGACTCTGCTGCACCTGCCCCGAACCCGCATACAGCTGTTTTTCAAGCACGTTGGTCAGATCATCACAGCTTGCCGCCAGTTCTTCCATTGCGGCGGAATAGCTGTTGTTCACAGCCCTCTGCGCCGTTTCCGCCCGTTTTGTGAGAATGGCATTCTTCACCGAAAGCGCCGCAATGGCCGCCAGCGGTATGGTGCATAACCGTATGAACCCGTGTTTTGATAATCTCATATGATCAGTCCTTTATATTTATTTACTGATAGTATGGCAGGAAATTGAAGCGATATGCAAACTCAGAATATTTTTAAAACTATCATGATGCTGCCGTCTGTCATTTACATTTGCGCCGTTATGTGATATAATAAGGTATTATTCGTGAAACAGGTGGCATTTATGAGATATGAGAACATAGTCCCCGCAAAATTCATAAAAAGGATCAACCGCTTTGTTGCGGAAGTCGAGCTTGACGGCAGGATCGAGACTGTCCATGTAAAGAACACGGGGCGCTGTAAGGAACTGCTTGTCGAGGGCTGTGAAGTATGGCTCACCGCACCGGGAACGGCAGGCAGAAAGACCGTGTATGACCTGGTATCCGTGAGGAAAAGCAATGGGGTCATTTTCAATATAGACAGTCAGGCAGCCAACAAGGTCATGCGCGAATGGCTGGACAAACAGGGGTATGACAGGATAGTCCCCGAGTTCACCTACGGCAGTTCGCGGATAGACTTTTATGCGGAAAGGGGAGAGAAAAGGTATCTCACCGAAGTTAAAGGCTGTACCCTCGAACGGGACGGTATAGGCTATTTCCCCGATGCGCCCACCGAACGTGGCATAAAGCATATCAATGAGCTTATTAAAGCGAAGTCTGAGGGCTTTGATGCGGCGCTTGCCTTTGTGATACAGATGAAGGGAGTACACGAGGTTCGGGCGAACACCGACACTCACCCCGAGTTCGGCAAAGCGCTGGAAGATGCTGTGCGGGCGGGCGTGAGGATACTGTATCTTTCCTGCGATGCGACCCCCGATACGCTCATCATCACCGAAGAAAGGGAGAGGAAACGCTGATGGAGAACAACGAAGACTACAGGACATACTGGGCTCAGACCCGCGACAAGCTGATCGCCGCCCTTGAAGCGCTGGGTTATCCCGCAGAACTTGGTAACATCATCGCTGAACATATCGGCAGCCCTAAGGGTATGGAACGGATGATAGGATATCTCAGCTATGTTCGTCCCGAAAAGGTGGAGCTGATAGTTGACGAGATGTTCGCCATAAAAAGCGATATCGACAGGTGGCGGGAGAAAAAAGAGCACGAGCAGGCAAATATCGCCTATAACAATATCATAAATTTCGGGCTTGATGACAACGATGATGAATGAACACCCCGCCGGTTGTATCAAACGAAATAACTGTGTCCTTACTATAATTTTTTACTATTGACGGCATTAACAAATCATGTTATACTGTAAAAGATATAACTTATATATTTTTTAACATCAAAAAAGGAGGAAACATTAATGACAAACACCATCAAAAGACTGGCAGCAGCACTGCTGGCACTGACTCTCGCAGCAGGTGCTGTTCCCGCAAATTTCGGCACACAGGGGATAGTATTCACCGCCTGCGCGGACGGTGAAACACTTAGCGGCACCGAGGATACTTCCGACACCGAAGGCGAGAGCGAAGAGGTTGAGGAACCCGAAACGGTCAAAAACACCTTTACGAATGTGGACGAATTCAACGCTGCCGAACCCGGCACCAACCCCACACTGCTGCTTCCCGAAGGCTCAAGCGGCACTATCATCATAACCCGTGATGACGGCATCATCGATCTGGGCGGCAACTACTTCAACGGCTATCTTTATTTGCAGAACCAAAACGGTCCGCTGGTAGTTAAAAACGGCTCTGTGTACGTTATCGATGATAACACCCACGACTGGTCGCCTTTCACATCTCCCATAATACTGGTGAACGTGACTGTTACAGGTACAGTATACGGCGGCGTAAGAACAATGTACTGCGTGGGAAACACAAGGGTCAACGCTTTCTCTGCGGAATATGGCACAAACTCACCCGCTGACGAAACAGGCTTCAACACCATAGCAGACCCCGCCGCAAAGACAGGTCTTGTATACAACGGTGAGGAACAGCTGCTGATAGATACTGCTTCTCCCATCAACGGAACATTCGGACTTACCCAAACCGACGAAGAGGAAGAAAAGTACTACACATACTACTACACCCGCGATGAGCAGGAGTCAGACACCTACTTTGCGGGCACAGTCAGCGACGGCGTGGTGAACACCGAATGTGCGCCCATATATGCCGCTGATGCGGGGACCTATACCGTATACTATATGTGGGACTGCGACGGCGAGTACGAGGGCGGTAAAGGCTATAACAGCTTTGAAGTGACTATCGACAAGGCAGTCTCCGAGATAACAGCAGCGCCCACAGCAAAGGAGCTGACCTGGAACGGCGAAGCGCAGGAACTGGTAGAAAAAGGCACTGCCTCCTTCGGCAATGTGGCATACAGCCTTGACGGTAAGACTTTCAGTGAGGAGATACCCACTGCCACTGCCGCAGGCAAGTACACCGTATGGTACAAAGTGGAAGGAAGCGACAACTGGGAGGGCACCGAAGCTGAAAGCATCGAGGTGACGGTTGACCACCTGTACACCATGCATGAGACCTGTGATCCCACCTGCACAGCCGAAGGTGTATTAGCGGACTACTGGACAGACGAGCTGGGAAATAGTTACAGCGACTCAAAGGGCGAGAACAAGCTGGATACGCCCCCTGTGATACCTGCCTGGGGTCACAGGTATGACACAGCTTCACCCGTGTGGACATGGACAGAGAGCGGTCTTAGCTACGATGTTACTGTCGGCTTCAAGTGCGGAGCTTGCGGCGATATCAAGGAAGTAAAGGCGGCTGTATCTTCATCAAATGACGGCGTTGCCACCACATACACCGCCACTGCGGAATTTGACGGCGAGAAGTTCACCGATACAAAGTCAGTGGAAAATACATATAGCGTTACCGTTAACGGCGGCACCGTAACTGAGGGCAGCAAGGACACATATCACTATAATGATACTGTCACCGTTACCGCAAATGACGACCCGAAATTCTCGGGCTGGTATTTGGGCGATACACTTGTATCTGAGGACAGGACATACACCTTCACTATACAGAACAACATCGAGCTGACTGCAAAGTACGAAAAGGAATTCAAACCGGGAGATGTCAACGCTGACGGCAGCATCAACATCACCGATGTAGCAAAGGTGGCAGCCCATGTCAAGGGCGTAAAGAAGCTGACGGAGGACGAGATGACACGCGCAGAGGTAAGCGGTGACGGCATTATAGGCGTTACCGATATCTCAAAGATAGCGGCACACGTCAAGGGCGTAAAGAAGCTGGGATAATATTTTGGCGGCGGGACTTCTGCGGAAGTGCCGCTGCTTTTTGTTCCGTTCTAACTGTGTGCGGACGGGATGTTACCCGATTGACGGTAAGTATGTTTTATGGTATAATCGATAACAAAAGATGATTCTTTAGAAAAGGATGTGATAGGATGAAAGCGGCATATACCGTAAGCGCTGATGAAGCTATCGAAAGACTGAAACAAGGGAACGAAAAGTATCTTATTGCAGAAAAGGGGACGGGTGATATCTCCCCTGCAAAAAGGCTTTATACCTGCGAACACGGACAGCGGCCTTATGCGGTCATAGTCACCTGTTCGGATGCAAGAGTCATACCCGAAAGCATATTCAGTGCGGGTATAGGCGACCTTTTCGTTATCCGTGTGGCGGGCAACGTCATGGACGACCACCAGCTGGGGTCTATAGAATATGCGGCGGAGCATCTTGGGATACGTCTGGTAGTCGTACTCGGTCACGACCACTGCGGCGCAGTCGATGCGGCTATCGCCCACGATCCTGAGGGGTATATCAAGTTCATCACCGATGAGATAAAGCTCGCCATAGGTGACGAGCAGGACGACTACAAGGCCTGCTGTATGAATGTAAAGCGCAGTGTATCCGTCATAGAAAGCAGTTTTGAGATACACCGTGAGGAGGAACACGGGCTGAAAGTCATCGGCGCACTGTACAGGCTCGCGGACGGCAGGGTGGAGTTTGATATCTAGGAGAGCATCATGAAAAAAGGTACACCCGAAGACCTTGTATTAAAAAGGATACGCTATGGATCAAGCGGCGGCTCGATGGCTTATCATTCCGAATTCGAGATCGAAGCGGATGCCGATGAGATAATACGCACCGCTTATTACAGCGACTGCCCTTTCAGCCCCGAAGAAGAAGATCTGCCCGCCGAAACAGACACGGGCGAAATGACGGTGAAGGAGCATATCCCCATGGATAAGGCATTGTGGCAAGCCCTTGCCGAAGAGATAGGATACCTCAAAGAACAGCTGCGGCCTGTGGAGAACAGAAAGCCTTTGCCGTTTCCCGTTCCTGATATGTTCGTCCTTGACGGCGGCGACTATCAGCGGCTGTACCTCACTTGGGAGACAGATAAGGGCGAGCATACAGTGCAGTACTATCCGCCGTCGGGGAACAGATGGACAAGCGTGATAGCCATCATGCGCGAAATGGCTCGTCCCGTCGGGCGGGATCTTCACAGGATAGGCAAAACGAGGATGACCGCATTTTTCCTGAAAACGCCCAAGTATTCTTACCAGATAACACCTGTGCAAAACACGGAGAAATATTACTTTTTCGTTCACGGTGACAGTGCGGATACAAACAGGCTGACGCAGGAACAGTGGAACACTGTGCGCGAGTTCCTGGAGGGTATCGATATCTCGGGATACAAGCGTGGGAAATACGAAAGCAAGTATTATCTGCGGCTGAACTTCAATGACGGCATCAACAAGGAGCTGGAGATCAGCAAAAAGACCGCCGAGCTGATAAGGGCTTTCATCAGGAAGAATATATAGTAAACGACATTAGAAATTGCACTTTGCGAACGAGTAAAAGTGCGATATATGCTTTTGCGAAGTTCGCAAAGCAGCAATTTCAATGTCGTTTAATATAATGATGGCAAAACGAAGGAGGACCTCATGAGCAAACTGAAGATCGCATTGTTACAGATGACCCCCACAGGCACACTTGCGGGCAATCTCGAAAAGGGCATCGCCGCCTGCAAAAAGGCAAAGGCTCTCGGTGCGGATATCACACTGTTCCCCGAGATGTTCAGCATCGGGTATGATATATACGACCGTCCCGCAGAGGTATGGACGGCGGAAGCTATCCCTGCGGATGACGAGTTCGTTACATCCTTCGGGAAGCTGTCGGCTGAACTTGGTATGGCGGTGGGGATAACCTTCCTTGAGAACCACAAACCGAAACCGCTGAACACTATGATATTATTTGACAGATACGGCAGGCAGGCGATGAAGTATTCAAAGGTACACACCTGCGATTTCAGCGCCGAGATCGCCCTTGATTCGGGGGACGGTTTTCATGTCTGCGAACTTGATACAGCGGTCGGCAGTGTGAATGTGGGCGCGATGATATGCTTTGACAGAGAGTTCCCCGAGAGTGCGAGACTGCTGATGCTGAAAGGTGCGGAGGTCATACTCGCCCCCAACGCCTGCCCAATGGAGATAAACCGCCTTTCCGCCCTGAGAACGAGGGCTTACGAGAATATGCTCGCCATTGCGACCTGCAATTATCCCGACATCGTCCCCGACTGCAACGGACATTCAACGATATTTGACGGCGTTGCGTGGCTCCGTGAAGAACCCGGTGTGCGTGATATGTGCATACTCGAAGCGGACGGTTCTGAGGGCATCTTCACAGCGGAGATAGACCTTGATATGCTGAGGGATTACCGTGAGAATGAAGTGATGGGTGACGCTTACCGAAAGGTGTGGGCGTATGCTGAACTGACAAAGCACAAAAGCGCCAAAGGATGATATACCAAAAGCAAAGCCGTTCTTTCGCCATTGTGAAGTAGCGGCTTTTTTGATCTCCGATCGTGAATATGAATTGAGCAATAATTTGAATTGGCTCAATTGAATAAAAATAATACAAATTTTCGGAATAGATATTGACAAACCGACAGTGGTTTGTTATAATATATCAGACAAAAGATAACATTTTTATAAAATCAATAATACTATCGAATGAAGTCCGTGACTGCGTTATTGTGCGTCAAAATATCAGCAAGCAGAGCGGATGCGGAATAGGTCAATGCTAAAATGCATTGGGCGGGATAAATTCCCGCCGGGTATTTTTATTTATATAGGAGGAATAAAACTATGAACGGAATGATCAAACGAATAGCCGCTGTTTCGCTGGCGGTTATTATGACGGCGGGAGGATATGCGCCTGCCTGTGTCGGAGCTGTCTCCGCAAGCGCTGATAGTATCGGCAGCTTTATCTATATGGGTACCTACGGGGATTTCACCTATGTGGTCGAAGACGGTGTCCTGTCGATCACGGAATATTCAGGCAGTGACGAAGATGTGGTGATCCCCGCAGAGATCAATGATATAAAAGTTACCGCTGTTGACTACGGGGTATTTACTTTCAAAAAAAGCATGAAGACCCTTACTATACCCGACGGTGTCACAAATCTCGGCATGGGTTTTCAGGAAGCCGCAAACCTGGAAGCATTTATAGTTGATGAGGATAATACGGTATACTCTTCGTTTGACGGCGTGCTTTACAGCAAAGATCAGAGCGAGCTGATATGTTGCCCGCGCGGAAAGACAAGCATCATATTTCCCGATGGTGTCAGGACGATCAATGATCAGGCTTTTCAGAAATGCACAAAGCTAAAGGGCATGAAGATACCTAACATCATCACAAGCATTGGAAATGAGGCATTTTTCAACTGCACTGGCTTTACCGAAATATCCATCCCCGACAGCGTCACAAGTATAGGCAAATATGCTTTTGATGACTGCACAGGCGTTGAAAGCATCACAGTCGGTGAGAATAATACAGCGTATACATCCGTTGACGGAGTGCTTTACAACAAGGATAAGACCGAACTGATCTGCTGCCCCTGCAAAAAAACAAGCGTGACTATACCCGATGGCGTTACAGTCATCAGCGATTTTGCATTTGACAGCTGCGAGGACCTTACCGAGATAACCATACCTGCCAGCGTTACCCGCATCGGTGGATGGGCATTTGAGAATACCACAAAGCTGAAAACCATCAACTATCTCGGCACGAAAGAGCAGTGGGATGCCATCGAGATTGGCGGAGATAATGAATATCTGTCCGCTGACGGGATTAATTATACCGGAAGCACATCCGCTGAGACCCACTCATATCCCAAGGCATCCTCCATTGAATACGACGGCAAATATCACAGGTTCAGACTCAGCTGGACACCTGTCCCCGATGCTGAGAGATACGGTATCGCTGTATATGTTGCGGGCAAGTGGAAGATACAGACTCAGAACATCCCCGCTTCTGTAACAAGCTATACCTCACCCAAGCTCAAAGCAGGACAGACCTACAAGATACTCGTTGCGGCAAAGGTCAACGGCAAATGGGATCTCACATCGTCAGCAAGCAGAGCGGTCAATGTGACTGTCAGGTAAATAGCATACAGGTTATAGTTCAAAAGGCAGGCGGGAGCATTTTTCCCTTAACACGGACGTATTGTGAAGCGGTAAAGTGCTCCGAAATACCTTTTGATGAATGATGATCAGGTCTATCAAACAAGCAGGAGAAAGGATCCGGATATGGCAATTGGATTAGAAGTACGGAATAATTGGTACGAAATAGGCAGCAGTGATTTTTTATATTCTTTCTTTTCAACTATTGCAGCAGTTCTTGAAAAAGAAGCGTGGGGAAAAAGATTTCCTGTTATAATGACTCGTTTATATAATGGGTGTATTGAAAAAACAGAAATGCCTGAGGCTAAACGAGAGCTGTTGACTATTCAGAAAGAGCTGAAACTGCATTCTCCAAAGGAGATCGTTTGGAATTATGAGGATAGAACGCTGAGCCCGCCTTGGGGAGACAATATCAGTGACAGTATTACAGATCTTTCCAACTATTTCTATACAAGTGACGGAGAAGATATGTTTGTAGTATTCTTCAAAGCCATAGATGATGCAATAGAAACCGGTTCATCTCTGGAAATATCGCCCTTATAAATTTGAAGTATCGATCAGTGCTTTTCAGATGCTTTGACAGCTTTTATTTCTGAACAGTGTACCGCTGATCATAGTTACGCTAAAGCAGCCGAACAGAAAAACAGCATTCCCTGCGGAGTGCTGTTTTTTGCTTAAATATTCAATTGCCGCCCATATCAATTCTTTGTCAGCATGATGAC
The DNA here is from genome assembly GCF_946187255.1 of uncultured Ruminococcus sp. Taxonomy (GTDB): domain Bacteria; phylum Bacillota; class Clostridia; order Oscillospirales; family Ruminococcaceae; genus Hominimerdicola. Next base: position 2,843 of record NZ_CAMHRZ010000026.1, on the reverse strand, counting down.
GATCATCTCGTCATCGGGTTCCAGTGTCAGTTCATTCTGCACTATTTTCAGATCGCTGTTGTCGCTCTTGGGAAGCAGTACCGAAGTATCAAGCCCGTCGTTCTTGCCTTCTGTTCTGGAGAACAGATAGCTTACATTGTTCTTTACACATCCGATGGGCAGATATGCATGATCTGTCGCTTCAAACACCCAAAGTATCAGTTCGCGCTTGCTGCTGAAACGCAGCGGTTCTTTACAGTTGCGGAAGAAGAGTTCGGTCCTGACAGAAAGGATATTGCACTCATTTGAAAGATCGTTCTTTGAATTGCGGGAAGCTTCATCGCTTTCAAAGGTTATCATATCCTTGATGCAGTCAAGGCGGACGGGATCTTTACCAAGCTGTGCGTAAAGACAGCTTATGAACCTTTCGCTCACAACCACCTGATCGCTGTTGCGGCGCTCAATGATGTTCTCATTCTGCATATCCAGAACTTCCACGATGCAGTTGTGCGTATCAAACTTATCATTGCGTTTCAGGCTGTTCCAGAACAGCAGCGGCTTTTCATCCACATTTGTTTCGCTGCAGTCATCGTCCGAAAGGAACAGAACGGAATTGATCTCGTCCAGCGAAAAACCGCTGTCCGTTCCGCTGAAGGGTTCAAAAATATCTTTGACTATAACAGGCTCTCTGTTTTCCGCACTGAACAGCGCGCTGTATGACGGATCACTGCAATATGCCCGCAGCTTTGCTTCGTTCTCTTCCGTATCCATCAGCACCACCGTGAGATGGAATTCGGGATACTCCTGCTTAAAGCACACAAGGCTTTCAAGGATATGACCCAGTTTGCTGTTGCAGCCGATGATGAGTATCTTCGGCTTGTCATTCAGTATACACGGTACCAGCTTTTCCTTCGGGAGCGGCTTTTTAAGCTGGAAGCTGCCTGCGCTGCTGCTGTTGATCAGATCCTCACTCTCGGAGATATACAGACGCTTTTTACCTGTATCCATGATCGGCAGAGCCGACTTCTGTCTTTTGATGTCCTCCTGAATGGATACGGACGGGATATCCTCCAGATAAAGCTCAACGCCCTCAAAGCTGATGAGATGAAGTATCGTGTCACAAAGTGAGGGCATAACAGCGGTGATCGCCATGATCTTTCCAAGTAACTCATTGAAGTTGACAGGGAAACTGTTGTCGCCTGTTTTGAAGGGATATTCACGGATGAGCTTTTCTGTTTTGCTGTCAGATACTTCCGCGAGAATAGAAGGCAGTGATTCGGATCTGTTTCTGTTCAGATAGCTGTTGATGAAAATAAACAGCTTGAATATGTTGAAGTTCTGCGCACGTTCGTCATTCTTTGAGATGCCGTCCTCTTCACCGACCGCTGTCATCAGAAGTATGGTTCTCGCATCCTTTATCGCGATACGATCAAGATCCAGTTTTGAAAAGGGACTGCCGTTCTGGATGATGATGTTCTTAAATTTCTTTCCTGCCTGATGCACGCTGAAAATATTGTCGATCTGATCACGGATCATCTTTTTGTCCTGATCGGAAAGGATCACCACATAGGTATTATCCATATCGTCAAAGCAGTAATCGTAAATTATCGACGGCACCTTGTGATTATAGTTCAGTATCACGATATGCTTTTTCAGCCTGAGATGCCTGCGCGTTGAGGTGGAGCGCTCCAGCACGCTTGTGATGATACTTGTGATGAAACCGACAGTGCCGCCCGTCAGGGAGATCATACCGAGAAGGACGACCACAGTCGTGATGATCAGTGAGATGGGATAATCGCTGTACTGATATCTGCCGCTGGGATTCACCATCAGCGTGAAGGCAAAACGTATCATTTCGCCAAATCCTCTTCCCTTGTTTTCGGGAAGGAATACGAGCAGCAGCGTCGATAACGCGACAAATGCGAGGTTGACTGCTATTATCAGCAGGAACATGAATACGCCCGGATTGTTCTCCGCACGCACCGTCAGCTTGTTTTTCAGCTTTTCAAAAAAACGTAGTTTATTGTCCATGATCTTCTCCTTAATACAGTTTTTACAACTGTCAGTTTTCTCCTATTATAGCATATTTTGACAAAACTTGCAATAGAAAATATCTTTATATGATCCATGGGAGCCTTGCAGTTCGTCAGAAGCATGATAACGGCAAAAAGAAAAGGGGCTGCCACTCAGCAGCCCCACGATCTTTGAGCGCGATGCCCGATCGTCTTTTTTATATTATGGTCAATCGTCCGTCGATATGATCTTTCAGCAGCATCAGCTCTTCCATTACGATACAGTGCTTAAAAGTGTTCTCACGGACATCTTTGATACACTCATCAAGATCCATCCACAGTACACTGTCCACTTCTTCTTTTTGCAGTTCAAATCCGCTTTCGTCAGTGTCAAGCCACAGAGCAAAGACCTTTGATACCTGCCTGTCGTGAAATTCCTTGCCGAAGAATTCATCATCATATCGTATATATCTGATGCCGCAGTAATGCAGCTGTTCTGCTGCCGCTGTTACGCCGAGTTCCTCTTTCAGCTCCCGCAGAGCAGAGGGGATAAAATCAACGCCCGCAGGGATATGTCCCGCACTTGAAATATCGTAACAGCCGGGAAAAGCGCTTTTGTCATCAGCACGTTTCTGAAGAAGCACCTGCACTCTGCCGTCTTTCCTTCTCAGGAGCCAGACGTGTGACGTGCGGTGAGGTATGCCTTTGAGATGCGCAGTCTCGCGGTCAACGGTCTGTCCTGTGGGCATCCCGTTTCCGTCAACAATATCAAGTATTTCTGCCATGACTTCTCCTTATCCCATCGGCTGACCGGGTTCGGGGACATATTTATTCTTTATCATCTCTTCCCAG
>NZ_CAMHRZ010000025.1 GCF_946187255.1 uncultured Ruminococcus sp. | reverse complement strand
TCATTCTACAAGGATTACCACACGATAGATTACTGACGATACGTTACCTGAGAACGAGGTGAACACTATGAAGACCATGAAGGACCTTTCTGAAGCAAAGATATATACGCCCTCAGCTCCCGACACTTTCAGGGGCAGCACGATGGGTCAGGCGTATGTCAAGAAGATAGAGCTGACCCGTGAAGAAGCATCCGCACAGGGCTGGCATTTCAGGTACAAATCCCGCAGGCGCATCCGTATAACGCGCTATACGGGAAGTGAGAAGAACATAACCATACCCGCAGTGATAGACGGCTGTATCGTCAATGAGATAGGCAGGAGGGTATTTGCAGGGCGTAAGATAGTGAATGTGCGCATCCCCGGGACTGTCAAAAAACTGATGCCCGAGTGCTTTGCCAAATGCACCGTGGAGACTGCCATATTTGCCGAGGGTGTAAGCATACTCCCCGAGAGGGCTTTCCTTGACTGCAATAAGCTGAGCGGCATACATCTGCCGCAGTCGCTGAGGAAGATAGGCAAAGAGGCTTTTATGTGGTGTACGGGGCTGAAATTCATAGATATACCTTCACGCTGCATAGATATAGGCGGCAGAGCGTTCAAGTTAAGCGGACTTGAGGGCTTTACGCTCAACGGCAGCATGATAACGATGATGTATTACCGAAAGGAATATAATGCGTATATAGACGGCAGTGCCTTTGACCATACACCGCTTACAAGGATGTTCGATCTTGTCGTGCTGAGAGATCCCTGCAAAAAGCAGCATGATATACTCTGTGTGGGCTATGATGCCGGGCTGCGTTTCCCGAAATGCAATGTGAGGTTCCTGGAGAACTCCATCAACGGTGCCTGTGAGCTTGACCTTACCCGCTGCAATGAGGTGATACTGCCGCGCAATGCGCTCGACCCGAGTTACAGCTATGGTCTTAACTGCTGCAAACTGCGGCTGCCCCTGCAGCCCGTTGTGTATGACCTGCCCCGCGCCATCTCCTCGAATTTCTACGGCACCAACGCTTACCGCTGGAACGGAAATCAGCGCGATGTGACCGTATCCATGCCCTACGCAAGCATGGGCGAACACGTTATAGATTCGCGGGCGCTGGTGAGCATATATTTCAAGAAGCTGCGCTCCATAAGCGGCAGACCCACCGAGGTATTCTCGCCTGACTGCGTGCAGCTGCACAAGGTCTCCTGGACGGAGGGCGAAAAGCTGCACTGTGTATATATCCCGAACTCCAACGTTGTGGACAGATGTCTGCACCGCAGGCTGCTCAAAGCCTTTACGGTACACAATGATGCCGACGGTAACGGAGTTTTCTTCGACCAGAAAGTGATAGATGATATCTTCCTGAACAGGGACAGTGAGTATAAAATATCCAAAACGGAAAGAGTGCTGATAGCCGCAGATGTGCTGCGCAGCACCCACCGCCGCAGGGATGACAGCACTGATATGTACATAAAATTCCTGCGCAAGAACAGGAACTTCGTACAGCTGAAAATGCCCCTGCTGACGCGGATGCATAAAGAGTATGCTGACTTCCTCACGGGCATATACCGTTCACTGGGTATCCCGCTGAGGGAGGATATATAAAATAGATATACTTCGGTATTTACGGGGGTGAAAGTAAATAAATGAACAGCTTGACACGCAAAACTGACAACACCATAGCGCAGTTCATCCGCTACGTCTTTGTGGGCGGCGGTGCGACTGTTGTCCAGTGGGGACTGCTGGTGGTGCTGAAAGAGTTCTGCGGGATGAATGCGAACATCGCCAATGCCATCGGCTTTATCGGCGGACTGATATTCAACTATGTCATTTCGACGCTGTGGGTATTTGATAATTCCGCTGTGAAAAACAAAGCAGCCGAGTTCACGGCGTTCGCGCTGATAGGCGTGGTAGGTCTGGGTATAAATCAGGGCATAATATGGCTCTTTGACAAAACACTTGCGGAAAGAGAGGTATTCGGTGATCTGCTGCCTGCAAGCAAGTATTACCTGGTGGGACAGGTGCTTGCTACTGGTATAGCATTCTTCTGGAACTTCTTTGCAAGAAAATATCTTATATATAACAAAACGGAGGAAAAACAATGAAAAAAGTCGTTATCATCGGCGGCGGCCCTGCGGGACTGACTGCTGCTTATGAACTCATGAAAAAAGGCGGCTATGACGTGACGGTGCTGGAGGAGAGCGATACTCTCGGCGGTATATCCAGGACAGTACAGCACGGCGGCAACCGCATGGATATAGGCGGACACCGCTTCTTCTCAAAGGATGAGAGGATAATGAAGTGGTGGTCGGACATCATGCCCGTACAGGGCAAGCCCTCTTACGATGATAAGGTGCTGGGTCATGACAAGCCCTTTGTAAAGGGCGGCGGAGACCCCGAAAAAGAGGACGAGGTAATGCTGCTGCGTGAGCGCGTATCGAGGATATACTACAAGAAAGCATTCTTTGACTATCCCGTTACCATGAACATGAACACCATAAAGAACATGGGTCTTATCACAACGGCAAAAGCAGGTATCAGCTATCTGTCCTCCTGCGCACACAAGCTGCCTGAGACAAATCTGGAGAATTTCTATATTAACCGCTTCGGAAAAGTGCTGTACTCCATGTTCTTTGAGGGCTACACCGAAAAGCTGTGGGGCAGACATCCGAGAGAGATCTCCGCAGACTGGGGCGCACAGCGTGTAAAGGGTCTTTCCATACTGGCGATAATCAAGGATATGATATCAAAGGTCATGGGCACGAAGACCAACAAGAGCGCGGAGACTTCGCTGATAGAGCAGTACTGGTATCCCAAGTACGGTCCCGGTCAGCTGTGGGAGCTGGTAGGCAAAAAGGTCTGCGAGATGGGCGGCAAGATACTCTACGGCAAGTGCGTTACGGGCATCGATACCGAAGACGGCAAAGTAGTCTCCGTAAAGTGCGGCGATGAGGTGTTCACCGCAGACGAGTTCATCTCCTCCATGCCTATCAAGGATCTGGTGAACGGTATGTCAGCCCCCGAAGATATACGCCGCATCGCCAACGGTCTGCCCTACCGCGATTTCGTAACGGTGGGACTGCTGGTAAACAGGCTGAAGCTCAAAAACCTCACCAACAAGCGCACTCTTGGCAATATCGTCCCCGACTGCTGGATATATGTACAGGATAAGGGCGTAAAGCTGGGAAGGATACAGATATTCAACAACTGGTCGCCCTACATGGTAAAGGACCCTGTCAGCACAGTATGGATAGGTCTTGAATACTTCTGCGATGAGGGAGACAAGCTGTGGAACATGAGCGAGAAGGACTGCGTTGATTTCGCTGTCAAGGAACTGCGTAAGATGGGCGTTATCGGCAAGGAGCCTGTGCTCGATTCTCACCGTGAGCGCGTGAAGAAGGCTTATCCCGCATACTTCGATACCTACTCCGAATTCGACAAGGTTATAGAGCATCTTGACGGCTACGCAAATCTCTGGTGTGTCGGCAGGAACGGTCAGCACAGATACAACAATATGGATCACTCGATGATGACGGCTATCGAGGCTGTAAATGCCATAGATGCGGGCAAGACGGACAAGTCTGCTATATGGAACGTCAATACGGAGAAGGAGTACCATGAGCAGAAGTAAAGCGACGGAAGCCGCAGTCAGGGCGTTTGCAAAGCACCCTTATCTGTCTGCGGCGCTGATATGTCTGCTGCTGGACCCATTCTTCTTCGGGTCGGTGCGCAACATCCCCATTGGTGCGCTGCTGCTGGAATGTATCGGAGTGGTCGCTGTGTCGGCGGTGCTCGGGTATTCAAGGTTCAGAAAGGGCAGTATCGGCAAAAAGCAGTTCCTGCTGTTCATGGTGTGCGTTTCGGGCGCTGTATTGTTCGGGGCTCATCTTTACGCACAGTCGGAAAGAAAAGCCCTGTGGCACTTTGTCGGCGGAAGTGCGGCGATAATGCTGCTGTACTATCTGGCGGATATGAAAAAGTACCGCGAACAGGTGAACGCATTCACAATCATGGCGCTGGGTTTCATGCTGAAACTCTATTATGTGCTGGTGACTTCCGTGTACACCCGACAGAACGATGTGTATACCTTTGACGGCGTATCGGGTCATGCGGGTTATATAGAGTATCTGGTGAACGAGCATCATATCTGCGATTTTGACCCGCGAATGCGCTGGCAGTACGTTCACCCGCCGCTGCATCACGCCATAAGTGCGGTGTGGGTGACTATCAGCGAAAAGATAATGATGACGGGACGCGACCCCGCAAGAGAAAGCATACAGATGCTGACGCTGTTCTACTCAATGTGCATAATCATCTCGGCGTACAAGATACTGCGCTACTTCGGGCTGAAAGGCAACGCGCTGTATGTGCCGCTGGCGGTAGTCAGCTTCCATCCCGCCTATGTGCTGTTTTCGGGAGCGATAAACAACGATGTGCTTTCGGTGGCACTGGCAATGGGTGCGGTGGTATGTACCCTTGAATGGTACAGCGACCCGACCTTCGGGAAGATATTTAAAATAGCCGTATGTATAGGCTGTGCCATGATGACAAAGGTGGCGGCGGCAACGGTCGCACCGCCTGTGGCGCTGGTATTCCTGGTGGTGTTCATCAAGAACTTCAAGGAGAAAGGCAAGGAGCTTTTCTGGCAGTACTTCGCCTTCGGTCTGGTGTGCGTGCCTCTCGGGCTGTGGTTCGGCATAAGGAACTTCCTGCGCTGGGAGATACCGCTGACCTACGTTTCCAAAATGAGCGAGGACTGCGAGCAGTACTTGGGGAATACGCCCTTTATGCAGCGTGTGACGGATTTTTCGGCTTATCAGCTGAGCAGTCCCTATGAAAGCTGGGCAAAGGTGAGCGAGGATGGCACCGTCATCGGTTACAACGAGTTCAATCCCCTCATCACCCTGATGAAAAACACCCTCTTCGGTGAGGAGATAAACGCGGGCTGCTTTTCCTCTAATGTCATCACGCTGTTTGCGTGGGGACTTTTCTGGGTAAATGTGGTCATCGCAGGCACTGCGCTCATTGCGATGCTGTATCACATTTTCAGAAAGCCCTCGATGCCGAAGTTCTTTATCGGTGCATTCTATGCGATGCTTATGGGCAGCTTCTACAAGGCGGCTGCGGATTATCCGTTCACCTGCACCATGAATTTCAGATATATCGCACCAACGGTGATTACGGGTGCGGTGTTCTTGGGACTCATGCTCAAAGGCTGTGACAAGGAAAAGCCTGCGGGAAAAGCTGTGGGTATAGTCTCGGGCGTGACTGCCTGCCTGTTTGCGGGATTTTCGGTGCTGGTCTACACGGCACTTGTATAAACAGATATCATAGTAATGACAGACCGGGTCGTCCCCAAAAGGACAGCCCGGTCTTTTGTATCATAATGTGACAAATGTCATCTCACAAAGTGATGCATCTCACTACCGTCAAAGTTAAAGCTGTGCTATAATGTATACAATGAAACAGGAACACAGATCTTGAACGGAGGTAACATATCATGGCGGATACAGTTGTAAAAATAGAAAGTCTGGTAAAGAGATACGGCGAGCTGATCGCACTGGATCATCTCGATCTGGAGATAAAACAGGGTGAGGTCTTCGGGCTGCTGGGACCTAACGGTTCGGGCAAGACTACCACGATAAACTGCCTGCTCTCTCTGCTTTCCTACGACAAGGGCAGCATAGAGATATTCGGCAAGGAAATGAGCCCTGTGGCTTACGATATCAAAAAGGATATAGGCGTAATAATGCAGAATGTGGCGGTATACGACGAGCTGACGGTGCAGGAGAATATAGACTACTTCTGCGGGCTGTATATAACCGACAAGCAGCAGAGGGCGCAGTACGTTGAGGAAGCGATAAAGTTCGTGGGGCTGGAGGATTTCAGGAAGTTCCGCCCCAAAAAGCTGTCGGGCGGTCTTCTGAGAAGACTCAACATCGCCTGCGGCATCGCACACAAGCCGAAGCTGATAATCCTTGACGAGCCCACCGTAGCGGTAGACCCCCAGAGCAGGAACAAGATACTTGAAGGCATCGAAGAACTCAACCGCAGCGGCGCAACGATAATATACACCTCCCACTATATGGAAGAGGTAGAACAGATATGCACCCGCATAGCCATCATGGACAAGGGCAGGAAGATCGCGGAGGGCACCAAGGAGGAGCTTACCGCGATGATAAAGAACACAGAGACTATATTCGTGTCACTGCATGAGCTCCCCGATGATGTGCTTAAAGAGATAAGCGCACTGCCGCATATATACAGCACCGACTATACCGACGGAACACTCACAGCAGCCTGCTCGGGCGGAAAGCACAACCTGATAAGAGTGCTGGAGGTGCTGCAGGAGCATGATCTCCATATAGGCAGGGTCACGACCGAGCGCCCCACGCTCAACGATGTATTCCTGGAGATAACAGGAAAGGCATTGAGAGACAAGGAGGAAAAATAATGTTTTTAAATGAGTTCAAATACTTTATCCTCTCAACGCTCAGGGAGAAAATGCTGATACGATGGCTGATACTCTTCCCGATGCTGCTGGGCACCATGTTCAAGCTGACTATGAGCGGGCTTTCAGAGAAGGAGTTCAATTTCAGGGCGATACCTACCGCAGTGGTACTGGAAAACGATGACGGTATATTCCGTGATGTGATAAAGCAGGTATCCGAGGGTGATGACCCGCTGCTGAAAGTCACCTACGCCGACAGCGAGGAAGCCGAGAAGCTGCTGAAGGACGGCGAGGTGGAAGGCATAATCACAAGCGGGGATACAGTCAGCCTGACGGTGGCGGGCAGCGATATGGAAGAGACTGTCCTCAAAGCCTTCACCGACCGCTATCTCACACAAGAAAAGCTGATAAAGGACGCAGCAGAGAAAGACCCCGCATCCCTGCCCGCACTGACAGAGTCTTTGACCGAGGAGCTTGACGTGCTGGAAGAAAAGTCAGTCACCGAGGGTGTCAATGACAGATACATCATATACTATTACAACCTGCTGGCAATGGTAGCAGTATGCAGCTCAGTTACGGGGCTTTCAGTGGTAACTCAGAATGAAGCTGACCAGTCCCCGCTGGGTGCAAGGAAATGCTGTTCCCCCACACCCAAGCTGATAAGCACACTGGCAGTGATGCTGGGCTGCTGGGCAGTCGGCGCATTTTGTATGGTAACAAGCGTGACATTCCTCGCCTTTGTGCTGAGAGTCGGTTTCGGCAGCAGGCTGGGATATGTTTACGCAGGCGGTATACTGGGAAGTATAATGGGTTCGTCCCTGGGCTTTATGATAGCCTCGCTGGTCAGGGGAAGCTACGAAAAGAAAAACGCAGTTGCTATGACAGTATCACTTGGCGGCAGTTTCCTCAGCGGACTGATGGTAGGCAACATAAAACCGATCTTAATGGAGAAAGCTCCCATTGTAAACACTTTGAATCCGCCCGCAGTGATATGCGACTGCTTCTATTATCTCAATATCGACTCGGGGCTGGACAGATACCTGGGCAAGATGGCTGAGATGCTGGCAATGACAGTGGTGTTCACGATGATAGGCTTTGTATTCACAAGGAGGAGAAAATATGCAAGTCTTTAAGCTCTTTATGCTGATACTCAAAAAGAAGCTCCCGCTGTCTGTGACTATCATGATAGTATTCATGCTGCTGTATGCAGGTATGGCATTTTTGGACGACAATGATGATAAATTCACCGAGAGCAAGCTGGATATCGTGATCAATGATCTCGACGATACTCCCGAAAGCAGGGCGCTGACAGAATTCATAGGAAAAAAGCACAATATAGTTACCCCGACTATGCCGCTTAAAGATGCTTTATACTTTGCCACTGTGGATTACTCGCTGACGATAAACAAGGGGTATTCCGAAAAGCTGACATCTGACGATACCTCGGGTATGTTCGTTGAACAGCACGTTTATGACAGCTACAGCGTGGCGTATATGAGCAGCTGGCTGGATGAATATGTCAGCTGCGTGAGAGCCTGCACAGCTTCGGGCGAAAGCCTGACAGATGCCATCAGCAGCGCTGAGGAGGCAATGACCCTTTATACTGAGGTCACTTATATGTCCTCTGATGCAGGCAATGCCAACGGTATGACGAGTGGCAGCGGCTTTTTCAGGTATCTGCCCTTTATCTTCCTTTCGCTTATGATAACGGTTCTTTCATCTGTGATGATGTCGATAAACGATAAGGAAGTCCGCTTCCGCACAAACTGCTCAAAAATAAGAACGACTTCATTCGTATTGCAGATACTTGCGGGCAGCGTGGTATATGTGCTTGCGGTATGGGTGGTGTTCATGCTGCTGGGCATGGCGTTCAGCGGAGGTATATACAGCGGTACTGCCTGGCTGAATGTGGTAAACAGCGGTATATTTGCAGTGATCTCGGCTTTTATCGCGGTGCTGATCTCACTGCTGCTGAGAACACAGGCATCTCTCAATCTGGTGTGCAATACACTGAGCATCAGTATGAGTTTCCTGTGCGGTGTGTTTATCCCGCAGTCGCTGCTGGGAGATACCGTACTTTCGATAGGCAGATTTTTCCCTGCATTCTGGTATGTCAAAGTCAGCAATATGCTGACGGGTGCAGAGCTTTACAGCTCCGCAAAAGTGACGCAGTATATGCTCATCGAGGTCTGTTTTGCGGCAGCCATAGGTGCGGCAGTGCTGCTGGTATATAAGCTGAAAGTGCGCTCAAGCGAATGAGTATATTTGCAGTGAACTTTGGTATCAAAATAACCCCGCGGACGGTGAACACACTGTCCGCGGGGTCGTTGGTTTATTCCCTTTTTACTTTATTATTTCCAGCACAGCATATCCGAGGGCAAACAAAAGCGTAAAGCCGCTTATCATTGCCGCTTTGATGGTCATGCGTCTGTTACTGATGCGGTTTTTCTGCTCGCGTTCAGTTTCTATCTTGTCGAGTGTCTCGCCGTTCATAAACGCGATAAGCTCGCGTTTGGTCTGTATGTCATTATCCTGTTTAATCTGCTCCAGCTTTCGGAAGGACATAAATGCTCCCACTGCCATCGCTCCCGCCAGCAGACATCCGACTATCCTTCCGACTTCGCTCCCGCTTTCAAAAAGCGGCGTGACAACGAATATCATCCCCATCATACAGCCCAGCCCTGTCCACTGACATTTCTTGACATTACCCGCATCATTATTTCTGATAACCTCTTTCATGATCTCAACATCTCCTTTGACAAGTTCATCGAGCGTCACTCCGAAAACATCGCTGAGTAAAAGCAGGCTGTGGATGTCGGGATAACTTTTTTCGGTCTCCCAGTTTGAAACGGTCTGTCTGCTGACGTAAGCCTTTTCAGCCAGCACCTCCTGTGACCAGCCCATTTCGGTGCGCAGCCTTTTTATTTCTTTGCTCAGTTCCATCGTGCGTCCTCCTTTCCGCCGACTTCCTTTCGGCTGAGATCATGATAGCATAGATCGATCAATAAGTCTACCAAAGTCCTTTTACTTATATGAAAAAGCAGTGTCAAATCTCTTTGACACTGCGTAAAACAGGCGTTTTACAGCACCAGTTCCATTTCAATACATGTCCAGTCCTCGCCGTGATAGCTGTAAAAGCTGTCATCCGTGCCGACCACTTTAAATCCCGCCGCAAGGTAGCATCCGAGCGCTGCGGGATTGTTCTCGAAAACGCCCAGCGTTATCTTCTCCGCACCGAGAAAACATTTCGCATAATCCTTAGCGAGTATGAGCATTTTCCTGCCCAGACCCTGCCTGCGCCTTTCGTCATCCACTATGACAAAACCAAAACGGACAGTCTTTCTCTCCTCATCGGTAAAGCGCATTATCATGTGCCCGCATACACCCTGTTCGTCATAAGCCGTAAATTCGAAGTGCCTGTCATTTAAGTCCTGCTCTGCGTAATAGGCGTTCAGTTCGTCCGCCGTCAGCGGGAAGTCTCCGAACCTGTCTGACGACCACAGCCTGAATGCCTTCTCGTCCTTTATCCAGCTTACTATCTTATCGGCATCACAGGACTTGTAAGGGCGGAGATACATTATACGTCCTCCAGCAGTACTACCGCAGTCGCGGAGATGCCAAGTCCCTCACCCGTGAAGCCCAGACGCTCCTCTGTGGTCGCCTTGACGGAGACCCTGTCGATATCGCAGCCGATGACATTGGCGATATTGCTTCTCATATCAGCGATATAGGGCGCCAGCTTGGGTTCCTGACAGCATATCGTTATATCGCAGTTTGAGAATACATAATCGGTGTTGTCCACCATCTCGCACACCTTGTCCAGCAGATCGAGACTGTTGGCACCCTTGTACGCGGGATCGTTATCGGGGAAATGCTGACCGATATCGCCCAGTGCCAGCGCACCCAGCATAGCGTCCATCAGCGCGTGTACTGCAACATCGGCATCCGAGTGACCGTCCAGACCCTTTTGATAGGGTATCTCCACACCGCAGAGTATCAGCTTTCTGCCCTCTGTCAGCTTGTGTACATCATAACCGTGTCCTATACGCATATTATACCTCCTTATAGTTGCCTAAGAATTTGAAGTAGCTCACTTCCTGTGCAAGCTCGCTCAGAAGAGTGGTGACTTCCTTTTTGCTTATATCGCCCTTGAAATCGAGGTAGAACATTACATCGAAATCAGTGTTTGCTATCGGCATACTTTCGATCATCGTCAGATTAAGTCCCGCCACCGCGAATTTAGTCAGCAGACGGTAAAGCGAGGACGACTGATGCGCCAGCGAAAGGCATACCGAGATAGTGTCGGCGTTTTCCGACTTGAAAGTCTCATGGGAGATAAGTATGAACTTAGTGTAATTCTCAGCCGCATTCTGCACGCCGCGTGCGATTATCTCCAGTCCCAGTTCCTCTGCGCATTTTTCCGAACATATAGCGGCACAGGGCTCGGCGCTGTCACGCACATAGCAGGCAGCCAGTGAAGTATTCGAGAAAACATGGGGCTTGTAACCGCGGCGGTTGATGATCTCCGAGCACTGTCTCAGCGCCTGTTCGTGGGAGTAAACATCATGCACCTCGTCGGCGCGTACACCCTTCTTAACAGCAAGACAGTGGGAGATCTGCAGCTTTGTCTGAGCGCAGATCTTGAAATCGTACTGTCTCATAAGCTCATAAGTCTGCACTACCGAACCTGCTGTGGAATTGATTATGGGGAGTATCCCGAACTCTGCCGCACCTGCGGAAACGGCTTTGAATATTTCCTCAAAGCTGTCAAAGAACATGGGGTCTGCGTCCTCAAAAAGCTCTCCGCAGGCAATATGGTTGTAGGAACCTAAGGTGCCGGGTACAGCGACTCTGTGCCTGCCCGAAAGATCAAGGGGCTTGAAGGGGATGAACCCTGTATTTGAGAAAAGTCTGCCGTACTGGAGACACTTGGATATATCCATCATGGTGCGGAAATACACCTTCATAGCATTTTCCAGCCCATCGGGGGCATTCTCCGTGACCTTTGCAAGTATCTCGTTCTCCCTGTCCTTCTGGAAGACAGGCAGATTATTCTCTTTCTTATATTCAGCTATCTGATAGCAGATCTTCATACGCTCCGCGAACAGCTGCTGCATTTTGCTGTCGATATCATTGATCTGTGATCTGAGTTCAAGTAAATCCATAAATTATCACCCGTAAAATTATTTTCTAGTCTATTCTACCACATTTCAAACAAAAATGCAAGTGTCCTGACGCCGGACGGGCGGTCACGTTACTTTCTGTGTTTGGGGGCGCGGTTTGTTTCTCGGTGCCCTTTGGAGCGGTGGATGCAGCTATTCCACGAAGGGCATTAACAGCCCCGTTTGACATATACTCTCCGTTGTGGTATAATACTTTGTGGAAAAATCCCAATTCGGTTGTGTATTGCTATAAACGGTAATTTCGCTTTACGGAGTGCGCGGACTGCTGGAGAAAACCTTTCTGAAGAAAGGTTTCTCTCAATCGGCTCCGCAGTCCAAGCTAGATCATCATTTGCCGCAATACATATCGAGATTGGGATGCGGAAAAAAGCGGAGGTGTTGCAGCATGAGATTCAGACCCTGCATAGATATACATAACGGTGCGGTAAAGCAGATAGTGGGCGGAAGCCTTTGTGATGAGGGCTCAAAAGCCGACGATAACTTTGTATCCTGTCAGGACGGCGGATACTACGGTGAATTATACAAAAGCCGCGAACTGTACGGCGGGCATATCATTATACTTAATCCCGCAGGAAGTGAGTATTACGAAAAGGACGTTGCACAGGCTTATTCCGCACTGGCTGCCTTTGAGGGCGGTCTGCAGATAGGCGGAGGTATAAACAATGAGAACGCGGCGGGCTTTCTTGATAAAGGCGCGAGCCATGTTATCGTGACCAGCTTTGTTTTCCGCGGCGGCGAGATAGACCTTCACAATCTGGAGCTGATGAAAAAGGCTGTGGGCAGAGAGCACCTTGTGCTTGACCTTTCATGCAGGAAACGCGGCGACAGCTACTACATAGTCACCGACCGCTGGCAGAAGTTCACGGACACGAAACTGTGTCCCGAGACTATAGAGCGCCTGCGTGACAGCTGTGCGGAATTCCTGATACACGCGGTGGACGTTGAGGGCAAAGCTCGCGGCATTGAGGAAGACGTGGCGCGTATGCTGGGAGATATAGGGGATATGCCTGCAACTTACGCGGGCGGGATAGCTTCCTTTGACGACCTGGAAAAGCTGAAGACCCTTGGTAAGGGCAGGGTGGATTTCACCATAGGCAGCGCACTGGATATATTCGGCGGGCACATGAAGTTTGAAGATGTGTGCGCCTTTGGTCAATGACGAAAAGAAGAAAGAGGGAACAATAATGAAAGAGTACAGACCGTATCGCCGAAAGGCGTATTACTACGAGACTGACAGGATGGATATAGTACACCATTCAAATTATATACGCTGGCTGGAGGAAGCCCGCATCGACCTGATGGAGCAGGCGGGCTGCCCTTTTGAGTATACCGAGAAGCAGGGTATAGTATCCCCTGTGCTGAGCGTTTCCGCTGAGTACAAATACCCCGTGCGCTTCGGTGACGAATTCGAGGTAAGATGCAGGCTGCTGAACTTCAACGGCTGCCGTTTTGAACTGGAATATGAGGTCAACAACCTGACCACAGGACAGCTTTCGCTGGTGGCAAGGACTTCCCACTGCTTTACGGGAACAGACCTGCGCCCGATAAGGATGCAGAAGAAGTATCCCGAGCTGTATGAAAATCTTATCGAAGCACTGGAGGACAAGGGCGAATGAGGAATACAACGAGAGCAGCGGCAGCGTCACTGGCGGCTCTGCTTATACTGGCAGGCTGCGGCAAAGAGATAGAACAGCAGGAGCGTACACCTGTTATATCCCGTGACAAGGTGACCACCGCAGAGGAGACTACCGCTTCCGAAGATACGGCGGTAACTGAGGAAGAGGAAAAGCCCGCAGTGACCTCCGCACCGAAAAAGGACGAGTCCTCGGCGGCTGAGACCAAGAAGAAAAAGGCAGACCCCGACAAGATAAACGTGGGCTGTATGGACACGGTGGAGGTATATCAGCAGGTAAAGCTGAGCGAATTCATGTTTGACAGCAACGCAAAGCTGAAAAACGGCGATGAACTGCTGGATACCGAAACTCTCGGCGAACATGAGGTCAAGCTGAAACTGGAGCTGGACGGCGGCGAAGCGGAGAAGAAGGTAACTTACAATGTGGTGGACAGCACACCTCCCGTGATGATGCTGGGCGATCAGATAAGCATATCGAACGGCGCGTATTTCGACCCCAACGAGCATATAAGCTATGCGGACAACTACGACAGGAACCCTGTTATGTCGTGGGAGGGCGAAGTAGATACCTCCGAGAACGGCACCTACCCGATAACCGTGTACATAAGCGATAACAGCGGCAACCTTATCGTCAGGGATGTGAGCGTGATTGTGGCGGATGCGGTCTCCGACCCTTACTATGATGACAGCTCCATATATTTCGGTGACTTCGTGGCGCAGTATGACGCACCCGGACGTGAGTTCGGCATAGATATCTCCCGCTGGCAGGGTGAGATAGACTTCGGCGCAGTGGCAGCGGAGGGCTGCACCTTTGCGATAATGCGCATGGGCTACGGCGAAGCGGGCGGCGCAGATCTTGACGGCTGCTACTACGGGAATATGGCAGGTGCGCTTGAGAACGGCTTGCAGGTGGGAGTATACTTTTACTCCACCGACACCACACAGGAGGGCGCAAGGGCTACCGCAAAGCGCATAATCGATGTGCTGGACGGTCAGAAGCTGGATTTCCCCGTGGCATTCGACTGGGAGGAATTCCAGACATTCCAGAATTACGGCATGAGCCTGCATGACCTGAGTGAAGTATATGAAGCCTTTGCGGACGAGCTTGAAAAGAACGGCTATGATGCTATGCTGTACAGCAGCAAGAATTTCCTGGAAATGTGCTGGGAAAACAAGAAGAACAGACCTGTCTGGCTGGCGCACTATGTCAACGAGACGACCTACGGCGGCGACTGGCTGCTGTGGCAGCGCTGCGGAACGGGCAAGATATCGGGTATCAACGGAGTGGTAGACCTGAACGTACTGCAAAGGGAGTGATCGTTTTGTCGGTAAAGGAAGAACTGGTAAAGCTGTTTGAGCAGTCGCGGGGCGTATACCTTTCGGGGGCTGAACTGGCACAGAAGCTGGACTGCACACGCGGCGCGGTGTGGAAAGCGGTGAAAAGCCTGCAAAATGAGGGCTACTGCATCTCGGCAGTGACCAACAGGGGATACTGCCTTGAAAGCGGAGATGTGCTCTCGGAAGCGGGTATAAAGAAATATCTCGGCAAAAACAGCGGCATCACGCTGACGGTATACAAGGAGACTGACTCCACAAATATACGCCTGCGGGAACTTGCTTCACAGGGCGCACCCGAAGGTACTGCCGTTATTGCGGGTATGCAGACAAAAGGCAGAGGCAGGCTTGGCAGAAGCTTTTTCTCGCCCTCCGATACGGGGCTGTATCTGAGTATACTTCTTCGCCCCGATATGACCGCTGCGGACGCAGTGCGCATAACTACGGCGGCGGCAGTTGCCGTTGCGGAGGCGGCAGAGGATATCAGCGGGAAAAAAGCCGATATCAAATGGGTGAATGATGTATACTTATGCGGTAAGAAGATATGCGGCATACTCACCGAAGCAGCTTTCGGGCTGGAAAACGGCGGGCTGGAATACGCTGTGTGCGGTATAGGCATCAACGTTTACGAACCGCAGGGCGGTTTTCCCGATGAGATAAAGGACATCGCGGGGGCACTGCTCAACAAGCCAGATGATGATGTGCGCAACCGCCTTGCTGCGGGCATAATAATGAGGTTCATGAAGTATTACATGGAGCTTTCTAAAAATACCTTCATGCAGGGCTACCGTGACAGGCTGATATGGCGCGGTGAGGAGATAAATATCATACGCGGCAGCGAGGTATTCCCCGCAAGGCTCATCGATGTGGACGAGCAGTGCAGGCTCATCACCGAACGGACAGACGGCAGACGCGAGGTAGTATCAAGCGGCGAGATAAGTATCCGAAAAAGGAAATAATACATACTCCTACGCATAGAATTATACGGGTGATGAAAAATGTTCCGTATGAAGATATGCGGTGTATGGCTGGGAGTCAGTTTCAGTTTTCCTGCGGTGCTGGCACTGGTGCTGCTGACGGGCAGTGATGAGCGCAGACTGCTGACGGCACTTGTCTGCTGTGTACTGCATGAATTCGGACATCTGTTTTTCATGCTGGTCTTCCGCCGCCGCCCCGAAGCGGTGACGCTTTACGGCGGAGGTATACGCATCACACCGCCCGCAGGCAGACTGGACAGCTTCGGACGGGATGCGGCAGTGCTGATGGCAGGGTGCGGTGTGAATTTTCTGCTGGCGGCAGTTGGTGCGGCGGCAGGGTATGACAGCTGCTTTGTGCAGACAAATCTCCTGCTGGGGGTGTTCAATCTGCTGCCGTTTCGTTATTTTGACGGCGGGCGGATGCTTGAACTCCTTACCGACGGCAGGTATGTGCGTACAGTCAGGTGTGTGTTCATACTGGTCACGGCGGCGGTGATAGTATTCATGGCTGTGGGCGGTACGGTGAGCATTAGCTTGCTGCTTACCTTCCTGCTGGCGGCAGCGGCAGAGGTCTTTGATGAAGCATAAAAAATGCGGGATATGCGTTTGTGCGCATATCCCGCTGTCTTTATATCGGTATAATTATTAGCAGCCCAGCAGCTTTTTCAGTCTCTCGTCAACTGCTCTGAGGAAGTCCTCTGTGTTGACCTTCTGCTTGTTCTCCAGCTTGGAGAGCAGATACAGGTCGCCTGTCATTATGCCGTCCTCAATGGTCTGGATGGTAGCCTTTTCAAGGCAGTCAGCATAATTAACGAGCTCGGGCAGGTTATCCAGCTCGCCTCTCTTGCGGAAAGCGCCTGTCCATGCAAACAGTGTAGCTACAGAGTTTGTGGAGGTCTCCTCGCCCTTGAGGTGCTTGTAGTAGTGTCTCTGAACAGTGCCGTGTGCAGCTTCGTACTCGTATACGCCGTCGGGGGATACCAGTACAGATGTCATCATTGCCAGCGAACCGTAAGCGGTAGCCACCATATCCGACATAACGTCACCGTCGTAGTTCTTGCAAGCCCAGATATAGCCGCCGTTAGAACGTACAACTCTTGCCACTGCATCGTCTATCAGTGTGTAGAAGTACTCAATGCCCGCAGCCTCGAACTTAGACTTGTACTCGTTCTCGAATATCTCGCTGAAGATATCCTTGAATGTGTGGTCATACTTCTTTGAGATGGTATCCTTTGTGGCGAACCAAACGTCCTGCTTGGTATCCAGCGCAAAGTTGAACACACTTCTTGCAAAGGAAGCAATAGAAGTGGACTTGTTGTGCATACCCTGTATAACGCCGTCGCACTCGAAATTGTAGATAGTCTCGCGTGTCTCGTTGCCGTCCTTGTCGGTGCAAACCAGTTCAGCCTTAGCACCTGCGGGGCACTTGATCTCAACGTTCTTGTAAACGTCGCCGTAAGCGTGACGTGCTATGGTGATAGGCTTTGTCCAGGTGGGGATATAGGGGGTTATGCCCTTAACGAGTATAGGAGTTCTGAACACAGTGCCGTCCAGCATCGCACGGATAGTGCCGTTGGGGGACTTCCACATCTCCTTGAGGTTATACTCGGGCATTCTTGCCGCGTTGGGGGTGATGGTAGCACACTTTACCGCAACGCCGTACTTCTTGGTAGCATTTGCGGAGTCGATAGTAACCTGATCGTTAGTCTCGTTTCTGTGTACCAGTCCGAGATCGTAGTAATCTGTTTTGAGATCAACATAGGGAGTGATAAGTATATCCTTGATCTCCTGCCAGATTATCCTCGTCATCTCGTCGCCGTCCATCTCGACCAGCGGTGTTTTCATCTGAATTTTTGCCATAAAATAGCCCTCCTTACTAATATATCAAACAGCAGGGAAGCCCCCCGCCGAGCGTTTTCATCTTATATTATTTAAAGATCATATTGTAATAAAAGTGTACAGCTTACTTTTCAAATACCAGGCTGTAACTGTAATTTGCTCCGTCATACACTATATACAGTGAGTCAAGCCACAGCTTTTCCCCGTACCCGACGCTGACCTCCGTGCCGTCATTTTTGATAACAGTCACGCCTTTGCGGTCCATATCGGTTATCTCAAACAGCACTCCGTATTCTCCGTTTTCTGCATCGGTGGGCATGGTATCGGAAAGTCTGCCGTTTTCAAGCTCATAAAAGCTGTCACCGACACTCACCGTATATTCGTCAAGTCTTTCACCTTTTATCTGCGTGCTGTCCACACCGAAGCCGTCCCATTTAACGTCAGCTTTGAGCAGGCACTCGCTTTTCCCGCAGCCGCATATTATCATTGCGGCGCAAAGCGGCATGATACACAGCTTAATCCTTCTCATTATCCGTAAAGGTTATACTGTGTTGATAGTTAGTACCGCCGCACAAAACAAATATTGAGTCAACATCCAGCTTATTGCCGTAGTTCACTGTCTTTTCGCCGTCATGCAGTTTTACGGTGACGCCGTCGGCGGTGATTTCCTTTATCTCTGCGATGACTTCGTCATATTCGTGTTCCTTTTTTATCTTGCCTAAGAAACTCTTTTTGCCCTTGTACCAGTGACCGGCACCATCCTCCAGGAATACATCGCCCTTGTCTATCTCGAAGGAGTAGTCAAAACTGCCGCTGCCCGGAACATTTCCGTCTCCGCCCCAGCCGCTGTATGTCGTGTACACTTCCATAGCGCAGGCTGTGTTTTCCTTGTCTGCCGCAGATACATTGCTGTCCTGCGAGGATGTGACGCTGCTTTCGCTGTCAATGACGCTGCCGCAGCCCGAAAAAAGTATCATTATCGATACTGCCGTCAGTAAAGCTGTTTTACGCACGATGCAGACCTCCTTGCGATATTATTGATTATTGGGGCATCTTTGCCAATGAGTCGAATAACTCCGATGCCAGTATACCTATCACGATTATCACGGTGACTATGGTGAAGGGTATCATCTTGTATAAAGTTTCTCTGGTCGAACGACCGAACAGCTTTTTCAGCTTGATGTACTCGCCCACAGTGGCAAATATGCCGCAGAGGAATACTGCAAATAGAAGTCCGTAGTTCGTGAACAGGCTGATCACCCACGCAAGGGTAAGTCCCGCCAGCAGACCGATCTCCACCGCGCCGTGTTCCATCGCTTCCGAAAGGGAATAGCCCTCTTTGCCGTTGTAGCGGATTATCGCCCCGACAACGCCGCCAAGTCCCCAGGGTATCATAAGGTCAAGACCTCTTACACCGAGAAAATAGAACAAGCCCATTATCGCCGCAGATGACAGGAGATACCACACCGCATTGACTACCATACCGATAAATTGATTCGGGTCTCCCGAATAATTGCCGTGATTTGATGCCAGAGTTGCGAAGAAAAGTGCATTGTGGATATTCTGGTCACGGGCTTCATCAGCGGCATCGCGGGCTCTCAGGCGGCGTATCATCTCAGCGGTCTCCGCCATCTGCCTGTTGTGCATATCCTGAGTGGAGCCTGTGTAGCTGTCCTTTTCCTCATGTATCTCGCCCTGATAGCTTTCCTTTGTGCCGTAGCCCTTGTTGACTTTCAGACTTTCCTCCAGCCACCGTTCGTACTCGCTCTCGGGTTCCTTTTGGGCGGGCTGCTTGTCTTCCAGCTCTTTCAGCTTTTCCTCGAAGAATTCCTCGTTCAGCGCAGTATCATCCGTCCCGAATATATTATCGAGCTTTCCGTCATTTGCGTTTCCGATCACTACTCTGCCGTCCGCAAGGGAAGCGGGATCCTCCGCAGGCTTTTTGAGCTTCATCCTGCGCACCGCACTCGGCTGAGGAGAGTCGCCCATTTCCTTTATCTTTTCTTCAAAATACTCATCGTCCAGCGGGATATCATCTGTGCCGAAAAGCTCGGAGATATCCTGTCGCCTGTTGTTTTTTCTTATATCGGACATCGTTGTTCTCCTATTTCTCTGCGATCTTCACGCTCTCACGGCGGAAAGCAGCTTTACAGAAAATGTATCAAAAGCTCTGCTGCACCGTATTCCGGTATCGCAACAGCTATGATCGTCTGATCAGCCCTTGTGTTGCCAAATCTCTCGTTCATTGATCTTTTCCTTAACCGAACCACGCACCTATCAGCACGAATGCCAGAAGTATGATCTTTGCAGTGGTCAGCCGATAAACAGGCGTGATGATCTCTTTCTTTACCAGCATATCACTGAGGAAATACGCACCCACGCCCAATGCGGAAATTATCACCGCCATCACAAGGCTGCCCACGAACTGTCTTTTGAACCAGGGTATCACCACCGTCATCAGCAGAAGTCCTATGCCCACCGCCACAACTATCGCTGTGATCTTCAGCACATCTTCTATCTCCTGCCTGCGTTCATCGGTGTCGATATCGGTATTTTCTCCGCTTTCGGAGCGTTTCTCATCTTCTGCCATAATGCAGCCGTTTCCTTTCTGCGAAAGCTGTAAAATATCACATCTGCGGGGCACTGCACCCCGCAGACGTATCATATCTATTACTTAGCCAGCTGCTCTCTGGTATAATCCAGCAGACCGCCTGCCAGGATGATATCCTTAGTTCTGCCTGTCAGCTCACAGAGAACGGGTATCTCCACGTTCTTGGACTTGTTGACAACAGTCAGCTGAGTCTTGCCTGCCTCTATGTCGGCACGAACATTTGCGATCTCGATCTCGTCACCCTGCTCGATCTTGTCGTAGTCAGCCTCGTTGACGAATGTCAGGGGGAGTATGCCTGCGTTGATGAGGTTAGCTCTGTGGATACGCGCAAAGCTCTTTACGAGAACTGCCTTGATGCCCAGGTACAGAGGTGCCAGCGCAGCGTGCTCTCTGGATGAACCCTGACCGTAGTTGGAACCGCCCACGATGATGGACTTCTCCATATTCTTCGCTCTTCTGGGGAAATCCTCGTCGCATACAGTGAAGCAGTGCTGGGATATAGCGGGGATGTTGGAACGCAGAGGCAGTATCTTAGCGCCTGCGGGCATGATGTGGTCGGTGGTGATGTTGTCGCCGACTTTCAGGGATACCTGACATCCGATGCTGTCAACCAGCGGAGCAGTCTCGGGATAGGGCTTTATGTTGGGTCCGCGCAGTACCTCAACGCTGTCCATATCAGCCTCAGCAACGGGAGGAACTACCATATTGTCGTTTATCTTGAAGTGCTCGGGTACCTTGATCTCGGGCATATCACCGAGAGTTCTGGGGTCAACCAGTACGCCCGCTACTGCGGAAGCCGCAGCCAGCTCAGGAGATACCAGATAGATCTGACCGTCCTTGGTTCCCGAACGACCGAGGAAGTTTCTGTTGAAAGTTCTCAGGGAGATACCCTTGGAGTTGGGAGCCTGACCCATACCGATGCAGGGACCGCAGGCAGATTCCAGTATTCTTGCGCCTGCTGCGATCATGTCAGCCAGTGCGCCGTTCTCAGCGATCATATTCAACACCTGCTTGGAGCCGGGAG
>NZ_CAMHRZ010000024.1 GCF_946187255.1 uncultured Ruminococcus sp. | reverse complement strand
GGGATTGCCGTCTTTATCCGAATGTTCACAGATCAATGCAAGTTTTACGACCTTGTTCATTTAATTCACCACCCTGCTGCTATCCTCATGTACTTATTAATAATTATACCACAATTTGTTGAATTTGTCAAGATGTCTGTTGATATCTAAAGAAAAATAAGTGCAAAATGAAATGATCCCGTCTATGTTATCCCGGTTATTTTTTATACACCGTATATTCATTCTTTTGTGATGATTTTTTCGGCGGACAGCTGTACACTATATATGTTATATAATTACAGGGGAGCTCATGTGGTTGGGCTGAGAGGAAGTAATCAAACTTCGACCCTAAAACCTGATGCGGATAATGCCGCCGTAGGAAGTCATAAACGGATTTTTTACAGGAGGTATCGATGCGGTATCTCCTTTTTATTTTATCCATTTTACATTATTAGGGAGGAATCACAATGTTAGGTTCAATGCTTGAAAACGTCAGAAAAAGCTGTCCGCTGGTACATAATATCACAAATTATGTGACGGTCAACGACTGCGCCAATATCATACTCGCCTGCGGAGCATCTCCGATAATGGCTGATGATGAAGCAGAGGCAGCAGAGATCACGAGTATCTGCGGAGGTCTTAATATCAATATCGGTACACTGAACAGCCATACCATACCCTCCATGTTTATTGCAGGCAAAAAGGCAAACGAACTGGGTCATCCCGTTCTGCTGGACCCTGTGGGTGCGGGCGCATCCAAACTGCGTACAGAAACAGCGTGGAAGCTGCTGGAGGAAGTCAGGTTCACCTGTATACGCGGAAATATATCCGAGATCAAGACTTTGGCTTCGGGCAGCGGCACCACAAAAGGCGTTGATGCCGACGCTGCCGACAAGGTTACAGAAGAAAATCTCGATAAGGTAGCGGCTTTCGTGAAGGAATTTGCCAAAAAGACAGGCGCAGTAATCGCTGTTACGGGCGCGATAGATATCGTGGCTGACGGTGAAAAAGCCTACTGCATCCGCAACGGTCATCCTATGATGTCTTCCATAACGGGCACGGGCTGTCAGCTGTCGGCAATGACGACCGCGTTTATCACCGCCAATCCCGAACACCCCCTTGAAGCGGTGGCAGCAGCTGTCTGCACGATGGGCTATGCGGGTGAGCTTGCCCATGAGAGAGTTACGGATAAGGACGGCAATTCTTCCTACAGAAACTATATCATAGATGCCGTATACAATATGACACCTGATATGCTCATGAAAGGAGCTAAGTATGAAGTGCGATAATAAAACTATGCTGCTCTATGCAGTTACTGACAGAGCATGGCTTAACGGCAGCACGCTGTATTCACAGGTGGAGAGCGCCCTCAAAGGCGGAGTGACCTGTGTTCAGCTGCGTGAAAAGGAACTGGACGATGAGGCTTTTCTCGCGGAGGCGATAGAGATATCAGCCCTTTGCAAAAAGTACGACGTGCCTTTCTTTATAAATGACAATGTGGAAGTCGCAGTAAAATGCAAGGCTGACGGTATCCATGTGGGGCAGGAGGATATGGCTGCTGCCAAAGTGCGTGAGCGTGTGGGCGATGATATGATGATCGGCGTATCGGTACACTCGGTGGAGGAAGCACAGGCTGCTGTTGCAGCGGGTGCGGACTGTCTCGGTGTGGGTGCCATGTTCTCTACTTCTACCAAAGCGGATGCGGATGTGCTTTCTATGGATATCCTCAGGGATATCTGTGCGGCGGTGGATATACCTGTGGTTGCTATCGGCGGTATCGGCAAGCACAATATCGCTAAACTGAAAGGTACCGGAGTTGACGGTGTGGCACTGGTCAGCGCCATATTCTCGGCTGAGGATATCGAGAGCGAATGCAAAGAGCTCAGGAAATTATCGGAGGATATGATAAAGTAATACGATAGTAAAAGGCGGTATATTGGGGGCACCACCCTATGCCGCGATATAAAACGATGCTGATATCTGAAAGGAGAGTATTTATGAAAAAGAAGACAGCATTGACCATTGCGGGTAGTGACTGCAGCGGAGGCGCCGGAATACAGGCTGATCTGAAGACAATGACCATGAACGGCGTGTACGCCATGAGTGCGGTGACGGCTCTGACAGCGCAGAATACCACAGGCGTAACCGGCATAATGGAGTCAACGCCCGAATTTTTACAGCAGCAGATTGATGCTGTATTTGAGGATATTTTCCCCGATGCGGTAAAGGTGGGAATGGTCTCCTCAGTCAGCCTTATCCGTGTTATCGCGGACAGACTAAAGCACTATAAAGCATCGAATATAGTTGTCGATCCCGTTATGGTAGCCACCAGCGGCGCAAAGCTGATAGATGACAGCGCAATAGACGAACTCAAAAAGAGCCTTCTGCCTCTTGCTTGTGTGATTACTCCTAATATCCCCGAAGCAGAGGTGCTTTCGGAGACAGAGATAACCTGTGAAGAGGATATGGTAACAGCTGCCGGGATCATCTATGAGAGATTCGGCTGTGCCGTGCTGTGCAAGGGCGGACACCGCATCAATGATGCCAACGATCTGTTATACAATGCAGACGGTGCTAAGTGGTTCAGAGGCAAGAGGATAGATAATCCCAATACTCACGGCACTGGCTGCACCCTTTCCAGTGCGATAGCCGCAAATCTTGCAAAGGGCGAGAGCCTGGAACAGTCAGTGGAGAACGCAAAGAATTATATCTCGGGTGCGCTGGCAGCAATGCTTGATCTCGGAAAAGGCAGCGGTCCTATGGATCACGCTTTTATAATAAACGGCTAATTTAGATAACACGGAGGAAAAAACAATGGAAAATACCAAACAGAAGTTTGACGGATATGCGGATCAGTATGATTACTGGTTCATGGAGAATGCCAACCTCTTTGAGAGCGAGCTGAGACTGTTCAAGAAGGTACTTGGCGATATTTCGGGAAAGAAGCTGTTATCGGTAGGCTGCGGCAGCGGTCTGTTTGAAAGCTATATCGACTGTTCGCAGGTAGATGGCATCGAGCCTTCCCGCGATATGGGCGCCATCGCTGAAAAGCGCGGAGTTAAGGTGATATGCTACGGTGTCATCGAGGATGTGGATCTGCCCGAGAACACCTATGATATCATCTATTTCAACGGCAGCTCCAGCTATATGGAAGATCTGACTCCCGTATATAAGAAGAGCCTTGCAGCTCTTAAAGAGGGCGGAAAGCTGATACTGCTGGATGTGCCTAAGGAGAGCGCATTCGGATTTATGTACCTGCTGGGAAAGAGTCTTGGCACCTACAAGCATGAATACCTTGAGGGTACTATGCCCGCACTGCCCTATCCGCTGGAACTGGCATCTTCTGGCGTATGGCATTCCACCGAAGAGAAGATCGATGTGCTGAAAAAGCTGGGCGTTACTAACTTCAAGTTCTATCAGACACTTGTGAAAAATCCCATGTACACCAACGAGGAAGCAGAGGAAGTTTCCGAAGGCTACAAGAGCGGCGGATACGTTGCGATAATCGCAGAGAAATAAGGGGTATACCATGTCAAAGATAACTGAAAAATTGTTTGAAAAAGTTGTAGAGCAGTGGAACGAATCGGCTGAGAATGCCTTTGTCACAGGTATGGCAGAGGGCACACTTGACCCGAACAAATACAGCGCGTATATGCTTCAGGATTACTATTATCTCACAGATTATATCGAGATACTCAATTGTCTGTACGAGGGCGCAGAGGATGCTGAGATCGCGGATTTCCTGAAAAATGCGGCTGCCGCCACGGGTGTTGAAAAGGAGACTGTCCATGTCCCCAACATGAAAGCACTGGGTATTACGGACGAAGAGATAAAGGGCGGCAAAAAAGCCCCCGACAGTGCGGAATATCTGGAGTATATGAAGAATATCGCGCGTGAGGGTACTATATACGGCATCACAGCACTGCTGCAGTGCTCATGGAGCTATGCCTATATCGCCCGCACCGTAACTGACAGGTACAAGGAAAAGCTGGAAAGCTCACCGTATATCGATTGGTTCAGAGCGTATACCTCCGAGGGCTACACCTTAGCAAACGATCGCTGGATAGCTATCCTCGACCGTGTTGCAGACGGTATCAGCGCCGATGAAGAAAAGAAGCTGTGCAGCATATTTGAAAAGTGCGCACATTACGAGAAGTGTTTCTGGAATATGTTCATCTGAAATAATTAATCGGGATTGTTTATAGCCACAGTATTTCTGATCTACGTTCGAAAGTACTGTGGCTTTTTATATTGACAATACAGCGATGCTATGATATAATTACTGCTATTATATATCGGGATCAAAGGAGGGAACGGTCATGGATAAAGGTACTAAGATATATCAGGAGATCGTTGACGAACTTGTAAACAAATCAAGGAATTGTGTGGATGCAAACTGGGCTGTCAAGGGTGAAGCCAAAGGTACAGGAAAACATATTGCCGAACTGAATAAATTGTTTGCAAAGCTGACACAGGAAGAAAGAGAGACTCTTGCAGAGTATGCCGCTGACGCATATATGAGCGGGATATACGATACATTATGTGAACTGGAATGGTACATAGACTGTAAAGATATGATAATTACTGTCGAGGGCGAAGAATTGCCGACAACCAAATTCGAGGGCATCGGCAATGATTTTATCGGCAGGCGTGACGGCTGGGAATGGAACGAGTGATCGCTCATTATCTGACCGATCAGGAAAAGCAATACTATACCCCTGAGTGTTACAAAGCACTCAGGGGCTGTTTATTATTCTGATATTCTGTATCAGCAGTTTTCTGACTTTATCTTTTCCATGTATTCAGCTGCCTGTTCATGATCGTCGAAAAAAATACAGCCCTCACTTTTATCATAGTAGCCAAAAGAAGGAGTCAGACCTTTCTCATATTCCATCCTCGTTATACAGCATATTTCAAGTGCATTGCAGAATACCCCTTTGCGGCATTTCCATCCATCATCGCAATCAGCGCCTCTTGGTATACGGCAGCCGATGTAGTATAGCATATTATCCCCGCCTTTCATATCACGATATATGTTAGAAACAATTATAGCAGAGTATTGAATTCCTGTCAACAGAAGCGCCGCTGTTTCCTTTATGGGTGTTCGTCCAAAAATGGCGGGTATATTTTTGCACATGACCATTATATAGTATTGACAGGGAATAACTAATGGTGTATAATAAAAATATATTAACAAAATGTGGCGATTTTTGTAAACGGCATGATCTTATCTGCATCAGGCGACAGCGGAAAATGCGCTGAATTACACGGGATTTACGTCGGTTACTGTTATGATAAAAAGGAGGCTAATTTTAATGAATTATTCAAAGAAGATCGCAGCATTTGTCTGTGCGGCAGCATTGGTATCATCGGCAGCGGGATATCTGCCGCAGGATATAGCTGTGCAGTCAGGTGCTGTTACCGCAAGCGCTGCAACCAAGAGCGCTTTTGAATGTCAGGTCAGTGATACGGATGAATTGACCCTGACAAAATATACAGGTGCCGAGACGGAAGTCGAGATACCCGCATCGATCAACGGCCTGCCCGTTACTGTGCTGACAGGCACATTCAGCGGATGTACCGATATCAGTAAGATAACCATCCCAAAGAGCGTCAAAGCTATAAGCACTGATACTTTTGATGGCATAGCTAAGTTCACGATATATTGCTATAAGGATTCGGCAGCCGAGAAGTTCGCTAAGGACAACAAGCTGGACTACGAACTAATTGACGAACTGCCCGTTAGCGGTAATATCGGTGCTAATATCACTTGGGCGATCGACAGCATGGGAACTCTTATTATCAGTGGCAGCGGCGAGATGGTCACCAGCTGCATTACCACTCCCTGGATCAACAGGACGGATATAAATAAGGTTGTCATCGAGGATGGCGTGACGACTATCGGTAATGACGCTTTCTCCGGCTGTACAGAACTGACAAGCGTAACTATGGCAGACAGCATAACGGATATAGGCGATAGTGCTTTTCTCGGCTGTACAGGCCTTGAAAGCATAGATATGTCCGCTAATATGGAATATATAGATGACGATGCCTTCCATGGCTGTACAAATCTTAAAAGCATAGATCTTACCGACAGCATCAAAAAAATAGGCGATTCTGCTTTTATGAATTGTTCAAGCCTGACAAGCGTGATACTGCCTCCTGAGCTCATATATATTGACGAACAATTATTTGAGGGCTGCACAAATCTGAAAAGCGTAAATATACCCAATGGTGTAAAGCACATCTCATTCTCTGCATTTGAAAATTGTTCAAGCCTGACGGAGATCACACTGCCCGCCGGTGTCAGGAAGATCGACGAAATGACTTTCTATAACTGCAGCAGCCTGAAAAGCATAGTGATACCCGAAGGTGTTGAAAGAATAGCTTCCCAGTGCTTTTACAACTGCACTCAACTTGAGAGCATCGTTATCCCCGACAGTGTCACATCCATATTTAATTATGCATTCAGCGGCTGTGATAAAATAAAGATATACTGCCATGAGGGTTCGGCAGCTGAGAAATACGCCAAGAGTAATGATATAGCATACGAGCTTATCGCAGACAGCGGCAGTGTCGGTGACAACATCACATGGGTGCTGAACACTGAGGGTACTCTTACGATAAGCGGCAGCGGCGAGATGAAAACCAGAAGCAAGACCTCTCCCTGGATCAAAAGGACGGATATAAAGAAAGTAGTTGTCACCGATGGCGTGACGAGTATCGGCAATGATGCTTTTTATGAATGCACACGCATCAAGAGCGTAACAATGGCAGACAGTGTTACGGATATAGGTGATTTTGCTTTCATGGGCTGTGCGGCACTGGAAAGTGTTGATATGCCCTCTAAGCTGGAATATCTGTGTGACGATGTATTCCATAACTGCATAAGCCTTACAAGCATTGAGCTGCCCGCAACTCTCGAACATATCGGCGAGTGTGTTTTCATGGGCTGTTCCAGCCTGAAAAGCGCAGATATCCCCGACGGCATAAGAGTTATCGACGAGCAGTTATTTGAGGGCTGCGATCACCTGGAAAGCGTAACTCTTCCCGACAGTGTCACAGTTATCCACTTTAATGCCTTTAAAAATTGCTCCAGCCTGACGGAGATAAAGCTGCCCGCCAATCTCAAGACCATCGACAGCTCCGCTTTCTCAAACTGCTGGAGAGTGAAAAGCATAGTGATACCCGACAGCGTACATAAGATACCCGCTTCCTGCTTTGAATACTGCACCTGCCTTCATTCCGTGACCATACCCGACAGTGTTACCGATATATACAAGAATTCATTCTCGGGCTGTGTGGATCTTACCATATACTGTCATGCAGGTTCGGCAGCCGAGTTCTATGCAAAGAAGTATGCCATCCCCTATGAGCTGCTGCCCGCATATCACGATCATATCCTGACCGCAGTGGAAGCTAAGGAAGCTACCGCGTCCGCAGCAGGCAATATCGCGTACTGGTACTGCCCGACCTGCGATAAGTATTTCTCGGACAAGGACGGAAAGAACGAGATAACAAAGGCTGATACCGTGATCCCCGCACTTGGTGAAAGCCTGTATCCGCAGGTCAAGACCGCAGTAAAGGATCACAGGATAGGCTTCAGGTGGACAAAGGTGCCGGGTGCCGAAAAGTACGGTATAGCTGTATATCAGGCAAACAAGTGGAAGGTCGTGAAGCAGCTGGACGGCAGTATCACCAGCTGGACTTCTCCGAAAGTAGCAAACGGTACATACAGGCTGGTCGTTCTGGCAAAGGTGAACGGTCAGTGGGTCAATTCCGGTTTGTACAAGAGAGCCTTCTATGTAACGGTAAAGTGATCTCTGACCTAACAGTAGTATAATGAAGTATGATATCCTCTTCCGCTGGCAGAAACGGTATATGCCGTTTTGATCGGAGGGGGATATTTTTATCTCAGTCATTCACAGCGGACGTGACATACGCATATTATAGGATACAGCAACAGACAGGAGGGCTTTTTGCATGGATAAAAAGGTATTTTTCTGCGTCGGAGGAGATCCGAGATACTCATATATGTGCAGCAGGCTTTGCGGCATTGGCAAAGTGTACTGCTGCGGTATAGAAAACGCTGCGGGGGCATTTCCTCTTGCAGTTCCCGAAGATATACCCGAAAAAGCAGATGTGCTCGTTCTGCCCATGCTGAATGAGGGACTGGCAATTGAAGCGTGCGGCGTGACCGTCAGCTTTGAAAGGCTGGCGGCAGTTGTAAAAAAGGGCGGTATGGTACTGGGCGGCAGGATGCGACCCGAGCAGAAAGACTTCTTTACCGAAAAAGGCTTCGGCTGCGAGGATTATTTCGCCCGCGAGAGCCTTGTGATAAAAAACTGCATCCCCACAGCCGAGGGTGCCTTACAGCTTGCCCTTTCCGAGACTTCCGAAACGGTATTCGGCAGCCGTGTGCTGATACTGGGCTTTGGCAGGGCTGCGAAGTGCTGTGCAAGACTTTTCAAGACTGTTGGTGCGGTATGCACTGTTGCGGCACGCCGCCCCGAAGCCCTTGCAGCCGCGTGGACAGAGGGCATGGACTCTTTTGATATCAAAGACCTGAAATGCCGTATCGGCGGGTATGATATCATAATAAATACAGTGCCCGCTCTTGTCCTCACTGCGGAGGTGCTGTCTCATGCATCACGCAGCAGCCTTGTCATCGATCTTGCTTCAAGACCGGGCGGCACCGATTTCTTTTCGGCGGAAAAGCTGGGGATAAAGGCGCTGCACGCTCTGGCACTTCCGGGAAAGACCGCGCCTGCTGCTGCGGGAAGGATAATAGCTGAGACCATAGAAGAGATACTGTGTGAATGAGTATAGTCATAAAAAGAAATGTACTTGTTATATCATACAGGGGGAGATGATATTGTGAATAATGGATACGGTCTTGCGGGAGTCCGTATAGGGTATGCCCTTTCGGGATCCTTCTGCACCTTTGAAAAGAGCTTTTCAGCCGCAGAAAGACTGCGTGGGATGGGGGCGGAGCTTCTGCCCATAATGTCCTTCAATGCGGCATCGACGGATACCCGCTTCGGAAAAGCGGAGGATAACCGAAAACGCCTTGAATCCATAACAGGCAGACCCGTCATAGCGACAATTGAAGCTGCCGAACCCATTGGACCCAAAAAGATGTGCGACATAATGGTGATAGCTCCCTGCACCGCGAATACAGCTGCAAAGCTGGCGTGGGGCATCACCGATACTCCGCTGACGATGGCGGTGAAAAGCCATCTGCGCAGCGGAAGACCTGTTGTAGTCGCACTTTCCACCAATGATGCACTGGCAGCGTGCGCGAAAAATGTGGGGATACTGCAAAACTATCGGCATTACTATTTCGTGCCCTATTCACAGGATGACTGTGTGAACAAACCCAACTCCATCGTGGCAGACCTTTCGCTGCTGCCCGAGACCATAGCAGCCGCACTGAACGGCGTACAGCTGCAGCCCGTGATAAGACAGGGCTGAACCTATTGACTTTCGCTGTATTCTGATTTATAATATCAGTAGTATCATACGGCGGGAGGTCAGTATATGCAAATCGTAAAAATAGTTATAACAGGAGGTCCCTGCGGCGGCAAATCCACTGCGATGAGCAGGATAATGAAGGAACTGGGCAAGCTGGGATATACCGTACTGTTCGTGCCCGAGACAGCCAGCGAGCTTATCAGCGGCGGTGTCGCTCCCTGGACCTGCGGCTGCAATTCGGATTTTCAGAAAAGCCTTTTCACCTTGCAGTTAACTAAGGAGAAGGTATTCGAGAATGCCGCAAAGACCATGAATAATGATAAGTACCTTATCGTCTGTGACAGGGGAGCGCTGGACAACAAGGCTTATATGTCACAGCAGGAGTTCACAGATGTGCTTTCTGCCATTGGCATGAATGAGGTTCAGCTGCGCGATAATTATGACGCGGTGTTCCACCTTGTAACAGCGGCTGACGGTGCTGAAAAGTTCTATACACTTGACAATAATCAGGCGCGTACCGAGACACCCGAGCAGGCGCGTGAGTTAGATGAAAAGATAATCGCAGCGTGGACGGGGCACCCTCATCTGCGTGTCATCGACAATTCAACGGATTTCGAGACAAAGATGCAGCGGCTGATATCCGAGATCACCGCGTTTCTGGGCGAGCCTGTGCCGATGGAGATAGAGCGCAAGTTCCTGATAGAGTATCCCGACACCGAGATGCTGGAAGCACTGCCCAACTGTTCAAGGGTGGAGATAATACAGACCTACCTTAAATCGGAGGGCAATGAGGAAGTCAGGGTGCGTCAGCGGGGAAGCGGCGGCAGCTTTGTGTACTTCCTTACAAGGAAGCGGAGCATATCGGGGATAAAGCGCTTTGAGGTGGAACGCAGACTGACGCAGGAGGAATACCTTTCTCTGCTGATGGATGCAGATACCGAACGGCGGCAGATCAGAAAGACCAGGTACTGCCTTTCGCTGAATAATCTGTATTACGAGATAGATGTATATCCTTTCTGGAACGACAAGGCGATAGCCGAGATCGAGCTGAGCGACGAGAATGCGGAGATAACCTTCCCCGAATATATCAAAGTCATCAAGGAAGTTACCGACGATCCTGAGTTCAAAAATGCATCGCTGGCTAAGATCAAATAGCATAACGGATACCCTTGTTGCGCTGTATAGTTTATGTTGGCACACCCGCGAGGTTAAGACGGGTGTGCTTTTTGTTGGATTTTTTGTTGACAACAGGCGGTCAGCGTGTTATAATAAAAGGGTGTTATTAGAAGTTGTTTGTTAAAGACTATATAAGAAAAGGGAATGTTTATGAGCAGTAACAAGATAGGTTTTGATAATGACAAATATCTGAAAATGCAGTCGGAGCGTATCCGTGAGAGGATAGCGAGCTTCGGTGACAAGCTGTACCTGGAGTTCGGCGGGAAGCTGTATGACGATTTCCATGCATCGCGTGTCCTTCCCGGCTTCAAGCCCGACAGCAAGCTGCAAATGCTTCTTCAGCTGAAGGACGAGGCAGAGATAGTTATAGTTATCAATGCGGGCGACATAGAGAAGAACAAGATAAGAGGCGATCTGGGCATCACTTATGATATCGATGTTATACGCCTTTACAACGTGTTCACGAAGATAGGTCTCTATGTAAGCTCGGTGGTGCTGACAAGGTATGAGGGTCAGCGTTCCGCAGTGGCTTTCCAGAAGAGACTGGAGGCTCTGGGCGTAAAGGTATACCACCATTACGCGATAGAGGGATATCCTTCAAATCTCCCGCTGATAATGAGCGATGAGGGCTACGGCAAGAACGATTATATCGAGACCTCCCGCAAGCTGGTAGTCATTACCGCACCGGGTCCCGGCAGCGGAAAGATGGCGACCTGCCTTTCACAGCTCTACCATGAGCATAAGAGGGGCATAAATGCAGGGTATGCGAAATTCGAGACATTCCCGATCTGGAATATACCACTTAAACACCCCGTTAATCTGGCGTATGAGGCTGCAACATCAGACCTCAACGATGTAAATATGATAGACCCGTTCCATCTTGAAGCATACGGAGAGACCACCGTCAATTATAACCGTGACGTGGAGATCTTCCCGGTGCTGAATGCGATGTTCGAGAATATTCTGGGCAGATCGCCGTATAAGTCCCCGACTGATATGGGAGTAAATATGGCGGGTAACTGTATAGTAGACGATGAAGTTGTCCGAGAGGCAGCAAAGCAGGAGATAATCCGCCGTTACTATACCGCCCTTTGTGACAGAAAAAAAGGTTCAGCCTCCGAAGAGGATGCCTATAAACTGGAAATGCTGATGAATCAGGCAAAGGTGACTACCGCTGACAGAAAGGTCGTTGCGGCAGCCCTCCGCAAGGAGGAGGAAACAGGAGCACCTGCAGCTGCTATGGAACTGCCAGACGGTACGATAATCACGGGTAAGACTTCCAATCTGCTGGGTGCCTGCTCTGCGCTGGTGCTGAATGCGCTGAAACACTTCGGTGATATCGACGATGAGACTCTGCTCATGTCACCCAACGTTATCGAGCCTATCCAGAACCTCAAGATAAATCACTTAGGCAACAACAACCCCAGAATACATACGGATGAGACACTTATCGCCCTGTCGATCTGTGCTGCCACCGATGAGAATGCAAAACGCGCTATGGATCAGCTTGAAAAGCTGCGCGGCTGCGAGGTGCATTCCACGGTGATACTCAGTGCGGTAGACGAAAGGATATTCAAGCGTCTCGGCGTAAATCTTACCTGCGAACCCAAATTCAGCTGATCTTTGAGAGGATTGCGTAATGCAGTCCTCTTTTTTGTACACAACACTATTTAAGGAGGAGTAGAAGATGATCTATATAACAGGAGACACACACGGACATTACAATGATACCATGCAGCGCTTTGCGATGGCGGGAGTTACGGACGGCGATACCGTGATAGTATGCGGAGATTTCGGATTTGTATGGAGCTGCGGCAGCGAGCATGAGTTCAACCTGAAACAGCTGGCAAAGGAAAAGTTCACCATACTTTTTGTTGACGGCAA
This sequence comes from uncultured Ruminococcus sp., assembly GCF_946187255.1. Lineage (GTDB taxonomy): Bacteria > Bacillota > Clostridia > Oscillospirales > Ruminococcaceae > Hominimerdicola. Next base: position 8,915 of record NZ_CAMHRZ010000024.1, on the reverse strand, counting down.
CCACGAGAATTTTGAACTGCTGGAAAAGTATCCTGTCGTGGATCACTGCGGCGGCAAAGCCCACAAAGTCGCGGATAATATCTACCACCTTATGCGCGGGCAGGTGTTTGAGATCGAGGGGAAGAAGTATTTCACCTTCGGCGGTGCCTATTCCATTGACAAATATATGCGCACTCCGGGTTACAGCTGGTGGGAGGGGGAAAAGCCTACCTCTGAGGAATACGATGAAGCTGCCGCAAATCTTGAAAAGGCGGAGTATAAGGTGGACTATGTGCTCACCCACACGATACCCGAATCGATGATATACCGCATAGGAAAAACTCCCGATATCCATGATGCGGAGCTGACCGGCTACTTTGAATGGCTTTACAGGAAGCTGGATTTCGGTAAGTGGTTCGCGGGGCACTGGCATATCAACTGGAGCTATGATGAAAAGTTCCATATACTGTTCGACAAAATGATCACGCTGTAACGAAAAAGCTGTCCGAACCGTTTGCAGGTCGGACAGCTTTATTATATTCAGTCGAGATCAAGTGTAACGGTATTCTTTTCGGCAAGCGTTCTCTTCAAGTCTATTATCCGCTGATTATCCGAACCGCGAAAAGCGAGAGATATGTTGCGCCTTGCAAGCACGAACTCACCGTCCACCAGTACATCTATCATTGAAAGCATCTCGTCAGTGCATTCGCATCTCCAGCGGCTTTCGGCAAGCAGCTGCGTTTCCAGCACACAGCCCGTGTAGCACCATATCGTCTTATGGGGGAATTTTTCCCGCACCCGCCGCAGGAAGGGCACCAGCGCCCGCTGATTTTCGGGCTCCATAGGTTCGCCGCCCAGCAGAGTGAGCCCTTTGATATAGTCGGGTGAAAGATATTCCAGCAGAGTATCCTCTGTCTCCCGAGTAAAGGGCTGACCGTACCCGAAGTCCCATGTCATCTCATTGAAGCAGCCCTCACAGCAGTGGGTACACCCCGAAACGAACAGGCTGACCCTGACACCGATGCCGTCGGCTATATCGCATTTTTTTATCTCACCGTAGTTCATAGTCTCACCTTGTTTCCTCGTGGGGGAAGCTTATATCACCCTCATATCTGTCCGAACGATACACAGCTTCAAATTCCTCTTTAGTGATGTATTCCGCAAAGAATTCGGGCTCTGCGTTTATCTCATCGGGTGTGGGTATGGGCGCTTCGGTAACGAACTCAAAGCCCTCCTCGATAACAGGAACGGCTCTTCTGTCCGCATAGATCTCCGTCATCCTTGTGGCGTATCTTTCGTTTTCGGTATCCACTTCGTAGAACAATACTGCGGGATAACTGTCTTCGCTGTGCTCCCAATACCACTTGATATACTCAAATCTGTCCATACTCTTTTACAGGTGGAGTACCCTGTTCCTTATCTCCTGCTTCCTGCCCTGATTCAGGTATTGTGTTCCTGTCAAACATAGGTAAGTCTCCTGATTACACTAAAAATCACTTGCATTCAAGCCGAAGTTCTTCCATGCCAAGTTCGATAAGTCCTGTGGATACGAAACCAACCGACCGATACAGCCGGGATGCGACCGCATTTCCGGGGACTACACCGGTATAGACAGAATCAACATCGAACTTGTCTTTCAGGTATTTAATTCCGAGTGCCAGCGCTTGTCTTCCATAGCCCTTATGCTGATGTTTTTTATCTATGAGAAATTTCCACAGAGTGTAATAATGCTTTACCTCGTAGTAGCCCATCATTATAAAACCAACTATCTCATCACCACTGTACACCGCAAAAGGGTATGCATTATCCTTGTAGACATAAGCCTGCGCCAAAGATTCTGCCACAGTTGAAACAAATCTTTTCTGATGTTCATGAACTTCCAGAGCCAGCACATCATCAATGTTGTTCTTGTCAACAGGTCGTAACTCTATCATTATTATCTCCCGTATCCCGATACATTATTACAGGTGGAGAACCCTGTCCCTTATCTCCTGCGTTCTGCCCTGATTCCAGTACTGGGTGCCTATGTATCCGCAGGTGCGTCTTGCAACGTTCATCTTGTTCTGGTCGCGGTTGTGACACTGAGGACATTCCCACACCAGCTTGCCATCATCCTCGGTTATCTGTATCTCGCCGTCAAAGCCGCACACCTGACAGTAATCGCTCTTGGTGTTGAGCTCCGCGTACATGATATTATCGTATATGAAGCGTATCACATCAAGCACCGCAGGGATATTCTTCTGCATATTCGGCACTTCCACATAGCTTATCGCCCCGCCCGGTGACAGGTGCTGGAACTCGCTTTCAAACTTCAGCTTGGTGAAAGCGTCTATCTCTTCGGAGACGTGTACATGATAGCTGTTGGTGATGTAGCTCCTGTCGGTGATGCCCTCTATGATACCGAAGCGCTTTTGCAGGCATTTTGCGAACTTGTAGGTCGTGGATTCCAGCGGTGTGCCGTATATGGAGAAGTCGATATTCTCCTTTTCTTTCCACTTCTTGCAGGCATCGTTCATGTGCTGCATTATCTCCAGTGCGAAGGGCTTTGCTTCGGGGTCGGTGTGGCTCTTGCCGGTCATATATTTCACGCACTCGTAAAGCCCCGCATAGCCCAGCGAGATGGTAGAGTACCCGCCGTACAGCAGCTTGTCAATGGTCTCGCCCTTTTTGAGCCTTGCCAGCGCACCGTACTGCCACAGTATCGGTGCCGCATCGGAAAGCGTACCTTTCAGACGCTCGTGCCTGCACATCAGCGCCCTGTAACACAGCTCCAGCCTTTCATCGAATATGCGCCAGAATTCCTCTTTGTTCCTGCCGCTTGACAGTGCAACATCGACGAGATTTATGGTCACCACGCCCTGATTGAACCTGCCGTAATACTTGGGCTTGCCGTTTTCGTCAATGTAAGGTGTAAGGAAGCTCCTGCACCCCATGCAGGTGTAGCAGTGACCCTCGCCGTTCTTGTCCACCTTTAATTTCAGCATCACCTTTTCGGAGATATAATCGGGGACCATGCGCTTTGCGGTGCATTTTGCCGCCAGCTTGGTCAGGTAGAAATAGGGTGTGCCTTCGCTTATATTATCCTCTTCAAGAACATATATCAGCTTCGGGAATGCGGGCGTCACCCATACCCCCGATTCGTTCTTGACGCCTTCGGTGCGCTGTTTCAGCGTCTCCTCGATGATCATTGCGAGGTCTTTCTTCTCCTGCTCGTTCTTGGCTTCGTTGAGGTACATGAATACCGTCACAAAGGGAGCCTGTCCGTTGGTGGTCAGCAGTGTCACCACCTGATACTGTATCGTCTGTACTCCTCGGGTTATCTCCCTGCGCAGTCTTTCCTCGGTTATCATGTCCAGCTTTTCCTGCGTCGGTGATACCCCCAGCTTTGCCATCTCGACTTCAAGCTCCTTGCGTATCTTCACTCTGGAAGTCTGTACAAAGGGGGCTAAGTGGGCAAGGCTTATGCTCTGTCCGCCGTACTGGTTGGAAGCCACCTGCGCGATTATCTGGGTGGCGATATTGCAGGCGGTGGAGAAGCTGTGGGGCTTTTCTATCAGTGTTTCGCTGATGACGGTGCCGTTTTGCAGCATATCCTCAAGATTAACAAGGTCGCAGTTGTGCATATGCTGTGCGTAGTAGTCGGTATCATGGAAGTGTATTATACCCGCCTCATGCGCGTCGATTATTTCCTGGGGCAGCAGAAGTCTCTTTGTGAGGTCGCGGCTGACTTCGCCCGCCATATAATCACGCTGAACGCTGTTAACGGTGGGGTTTTTGTTGGAATTCTCCTGCTTGACCTCCTCGTTCACACACTCGATCAGGCTGAGTATCTTATTGTCGGTGGTGTTGGATTTTCTTATCAGCGAGCGGGTGTAGCGGTAGCGCACATAGCGTCTTGCCAGCTCAAAAGCACCCTTTGCCATAAGCTGGTTCTCCACCATATCCTGTATCTCCTCTACTGATACAGCCCTTCCCAGCTTGTTGCACTTGTATTCCACATAATCGGCAACATCCGCGATCTCCTCATCGCTGATGCGTCCCTTTTCGCCTGCGATGTTGGCTTTTTTGACGGCGTTGATTATCTTGCTCGTGTCAAATATCTCCTCTGCGCCGTTCCTTTTGATTATCTTCATTTTTTCCCCTCCGCAAAATATAGCATAACACTCAAATTATTGCTCCGTTTAAAAGATCGTAAGACAGTTCAAAGCTCCTCTGTGGTACAAACACCGTCCTTGATCTCATCAGATCTGTATGGTGAACCCTCTGCATCATAGTAAATGATACGGATGATACATCCCGTATCCGAATAAAAATGCTGTTCGACCCGATCTATCTTATGCCCCGAAATATAGTCACTGTCATCGATCTCGGGCAGATCGGCATCATAATAATCGTTGAGAAAGAGTTCCTTGCAGCTTAACACTGTTTTATCGGAAAACGCCTTAACGATGACCTTTTCTCGCATACATATCACCATTCATTTTCTTCTGCCTGTTGCAGTCAAACATTATTTTATCGCATAAAATCCGCTCTGCATATAAGAATGCCAGAATAATTCCGATACCCCAAACCCTGTTTTTTTGAGCAGTTCAAGATGTTCGTTCACCGTTATCGGGAAATATTCCTTGTTGTATCTTGCAGAGTGCGCTTTAACTTCTTCGGCTGTCCTGCCTGCTTTCAGCCCGTGTTCTTCCACACGTCTGAGCAAGATATCTCTGCCTTTTTCGGAAAACGGAGCCGTGTTTTCGAAGCAGATAAAAATGCCTCCCGGCTTCAGTGCTTTGAAACAGTTCATGACAGCCTTTTCTCTTGTGGGCTTGTCAAAATAATGATGCGACTGTATCGCTGTTACCACATCAAATCTGTTTTCATATCCAAGCTCTTCCGAACCTATGCCGATAAACTCGCAGGGATGATCTCCCAGCTTGTTTTTTGCCGCAGCCAGCATTTTTTCGGAAGGGTCACAAAGCACCAATTCCGAAATATCAAATAGCTTTATCGCCTTTGAACCGAGATTACCCGTGCCGCAGCCCACATCCAGGATGGATATCTTTCTGCTGCCGCAATATATCCGTATCAGATCAAAGATCTGCTCATATATATTATCATAAAAAGGTATCACCTTTCTGACATTCTCATCATACTGATCAACATTGAAGGCTGACTTGTTATCCATGATATAGTTCTCCTTTTGCTGTAAAATCCGTTCTATTCATCTTCAATTATCGCCTGCGGGTCTTCCATGCGGATATCAAATACAGCGCCGCAGTCCCTGTCGAGAGCTTGCCTTCAATGACGTTTTCAGAACCGCATTTTTCGCATTTCATTTATGTTACCTCCTGTATATCCCGAACTTTTTCTTTGTACACACTATGCATCATTTATTTGTGTACATAGCCGTGACGTGAGCCGAAGATAACTCCGGTTTTTATATTATACTACAAAAGCATCACGATGTCTGTTGCAAAAAGCACATTTTTGTGTTATAATACAAGATATAGTATTTATTGCGAATGTTTGGCACATTATGGAGTGATGATATATGAACGAACTTTTGCTTGAAAACGGCTTTTCCATAGAGAATACAGGCTCTGCCCGCAGCTGTTACGGCGCACGAATACAGCACTGCGAAAAGGGCGGCATGATACTCAGGCGGCTGCGTGATACGGGGGAGACCGCTGTCGTGCTGGAAGGAACGGTGCTCCTTATCAACGTGAACAGCGACGGTCAGAAGAATATAATAGATATATGCCGCGAGGGTGATGCCTTTGGCGGGGGAGTATTCCCCGAAAGAGGGCTGGATGCCTGTTATGCCATCGCGCGTACCGACTGCGTGATAGCCTTTATCGACCATGACAGGCTCCTGCACTGCTGTGAACAGCGCTGTGACCGCCATGCGGCGCTGATAGATATGCTCATGGGACAGGCAGCACGCAGGAGCATAGCGCATATCGATATCCTTACAAGACGGACGATACGCGAGAAGCTGCTGACGGCAATGGGATACTTTCTGGATATCCGCAGACGTACAGTGCAGTCGCTGCCGCTGTCTCTTTCGGAGCTGGCGGATTATCTTGGCTGTGACAGAAGTGCGATGATGAGGGAGATAAAGCGGCTCAATGATGAGGGCGTATTGCACTCCGCAGGGAGAAAGATAACGCTGCTGACGGATCTGAGGGAGTTATGATCGCGGCAGCAAATGAGCGCCCAAAACAAACTAAGCCGCGCGCTTTGGTTCGCGACTGGCTTTGTTGTTGGCGCAGGTTTGCTGCCGCGTTCCTGCAACTATTCTCACGGAAATATAAGAAAATTATGTTCAGCCCTTGACTTATTCGGCACAATGTTGTATAATATATAAGTTAAAGTCTGTTTTCACTAAAAAGCAGGAAAGGATCTGGATATAAATGAATAAATTTAAAAGAGCTCTGGCAGCGATCGCAGCTTCGGCTGTAATGCTCACTATGACTGGCTGCTCCGATACAAGATATGCTATGACCTATAATAACACTGAAAAGGTCAACGCAGGTATTTATATCTATAATCTGTACTCCGAATTGTCCTATCAGATGACTATGGCGTACTATATGAGCGGTGCCGCTGAGCTGGATTTCGATCAGGAGATCGAAGGCAAGAAGATGAGCGAGTATCTGGCTGATAAAGCAAGGACCGCTACTAAGGAGTGCATGGCTGTCACAGCTAAGTTCAAAGAGCTGGGACTGGAGCTTACCGACGAGGAGACCTCACAGATCAATGACGATGTCAAGAGTATATGGAACAGCAGCAGCGGACTCCTGGAAGCTGAGGGCATCTCTAAGGATTCTATCAGACAGGTGGTAACAGCAGACAAAATGCGTACCAAGCTGTTTGATTACTTCTACAGCACCGACGGCGTTGAGGCTGTTACCGATGATGATATGAAAAAGTATGTCGAGGACAACTTTATCAGATATAAGGCGATAAGGATAACCAAGTCCGATGCCGAAGACGATGCTACCAAAGAAAGCGAAAACAAGGAGAACGAGCAGATAAGGGACGAGTTCCTTGCAAAGGCTGAGGGCTATGATTATGATTCCTTCGATGAGATCATAGCAGAGTACGACGAGTACGCAAAGGCTAAGCTGGAGGCTGAGACTTCCGCAGAGGAAGATTCCACAGACGACGGCAGCGTAGATGTCGTAGGCGATTCAGGTCCCGTTGCACCCGGTGCGGAGATGGAAGAGGTCGAGGATCTTGACGATATGGTGCTGGATGAGTCTGAGCTTGTAAATGACGACGGTACGGTAGTTGATATCAATGACCTGCTTTCTTCCGATGAGGACGGTACCGGAGATGATACCAACCCCAACGAGACCATGTTCAACTTTGGTGAGCTGGATGAAGAGGGCAAGGCATCCATAACAGGCAAGCTGGCTGACTTCGTAAAGGGCATTGATATCAATAAGGCGGCAGCCTATGAGGATGACAGCTTCTACTATGTCATCATGAAGGGCGATGTCTCCGAGAACAGCGCGGATTACGCAAGCAAGAACCGCGACAACCTCCTCCAGACCATGAAGGGCGATGACTTCCAGTCAAAGATCGACAGCTGGGTAGAGGATATGAAGTTCTCCGAGAATTCCGATGCTATCAAGAAATTTACCGCTAAGGTCGTATACGACAAGCAGGCTGAATACTACGAGAGCCTCCAGTGATCAAAACAATAACAGCGTCCGAAGGATACACTTCCTTCGGACGTTTTTTTGTCCGAAAAGGTGACATAATTATACAATTGTAAATAATTTTTCCCGCAGGCTTTACAAACAGTTTAAAATATGCTATAATATATTCAACATTAACTTCGCTAATTTGTTGCATTTATACGGAGGTGACAATATGCAGTGTCCTAATTGCTTATGTACTATCAACGACGGAGATACCTTCTGCTCCTATTGCGGTGCTACCATCAACAATGCTCCGCAGAACAATGTCAGCTATCCGCCGCAGTCGGGAATGAATACACAGGGGTATAATAATTACCAGCAGGGCGGTTACGGTCAGGGCTACAGCGACCCTTCGCTGAATAACTATGACACACCCCCGCAGGGTGCGGCTAAGGCAAAGGGCTTGAATCCTGTTGCTATCTCGCTGATAACCTTTGCATCGGGGGCGGTGCTCATCGCGGGCTTTCTGCTGCTGATAAAGCCGGGTTATCTGCTGAATAAGAACGTCAAGACCGACAGCTCGGTGTCTTCATCATCCGCAGACAGCAAGACGGAGAGCAATGCAGCCGCCGAGACTTCATCCAAAAAGACCAAGAAGACCGAAAAGGATGAGCCCGAGCTTGAAAGCGAGAGCGGGGACAGTTCCGCTGCCGTGACCGAAGTGACAACGGAAAAAGCGGAAGAAACTTCCACCAAAAAGACCAAGCGCACCAAAAAGACGGAGAAGCCCGCAGAGACTACGACTGCACAGACTACCACATCCAAGCCTGCTGAGACCACAAAACCCGCAGAGACGACTGCTCCGCAGGTGACTACAAAGTCTGCCGAACAGCAGAAGATAGACAATGACAACGCCGCCTACACCGAAGCCATGAGCTATGATACAAGCGAAAGACCCACATTTGAGGACTTTGAGTGGATAAACGGACAGTTCGGCATGATGTATATCCCGCCCGAAGACGCGCAGATGCTGACAAATCCGCTGAGCTATACAGGCAGCTGGAAATCCCTGATTATATATAACCCGACGGCTGCCCCCGATATGTTCACCAGAGAGCTTGACAATATCATCATCGGCGTGAACGGAGATGCGGTAGACCTCACTATCGACTGGTATTACTACGCGCCCGCCTACTCGGAGTATTCTGACATGACTAATGATCCCGACAGCCTGTTTCTCGGAAATACCATCGAAGGCGGCGTAAGCGTAACGGGCGCGGAGATAGATGAGGATAT